>DATNHO010000040.1:0-13540 GCA_035604895.1 Terriglobales bacterium
CGATTTTGTTGTATTTTACATATCCGTGACAATTCAGGGCACGGCCACTTGTTAACTGCTTCCTGGAGGGAACGACCTTGAAACTAAGAAGCTTGGCGGTAATCACTCTTCTGGTTCTCGGCTGCAGCGCTGCTTTCGGGCAGAACTACAGCTTTGGGTTCCTTAGCTATGACAAAACGATTCAGTATTGCGACTACGAAGTGCTGACGGTAACGCCGCCTCTTGCCGCAGGGGTTCACAACATCCAAGCGTGCCCAGGCGGCACGAGTGGCAACGGCATCATGGTGGGCGTAGCGACGACGGACTTAAAGGACAGCTCTCGCTCGCCGGTAACTGGGAACGCCTACGCATTCGCTGACAACGCGATCGAGGTCGGCTACAACGGCGGCTTTGCCTGCGGCTGTGCCGTCCTCTACATAACTAAATTGAAAGCGGCCACTGGGGCAGAAAAGAAAGCCGGCGCTGCTTATGGCTGGGAACTCTATTACAGCCTTGATCCAGGCTACGAATTCTTCGGCACGTATGGTTTCTTGACCAAGAAATTGGGCGGATCGGGCAAGGCCACCTACGACGTGGCGCGTTAAGCGAAACGTAGGGCTCTTCTTAGGCTCGAAAGACCACGCCGATTTACGGCGTGGCCTTTTTTTCGCAGAAAAGTTCAGCCCGGAGTTCATCTACAGTGATATCGCGTGACCGAATGTTGTCCGCCGAGAATTCGTCGAGCTCACGGTGCTTTGCAATGATTCGATTCGTATGCTTCGCCGTGTGGATTGGTTGCGTGACGGTGCCACTGCTCGCGCAAAAGCCAAAGGAACAGGATTCGGCACAACAAGCTCCCGCCGCCGGGGAACAGTTGCCGGTTGCGCGGAGCGCGCCGGCAACGCCATATCCGCTCGATTCATTCACAGAGTTTTCCGCGGTCATGGTCGGCAGCCGGGTCGAGCCGGGTGAAGGTTCCTCGGAAGGCCACATCTACCGCTCGGGCAATCTGATGAGAACGGAGGACCCCGGGAAGCGCGGTTACTTCATCACCGACCTGGCCACAGGCGAAACCTACGGGATGTCAGAAGCTGGCTGCATGCACGACGGCCGTCCTTTTATCCGCACTTTTCCATTTTCCGCTATGAAGCCGGGTGCCACCGTAACGCGAACCGCGGCCGGGAAGGAAACGGTTGAGGGCCACTCCTGTCAGATTGAAAATGTTGCGGTGTCATTGCCAAGTTTTGCCAACGCACTGCAGATGCGAGTTTGGGAAGCGGAAGATCTGCAAGGTTTTCCGATCAAGATAGAATTTCTGCTCCCTGGTGGCCATGACGCGATCGTTCGTTACCGGAACGTCTTTTTGGGTCCTCAGGATCCTACTCTCTTCATTCATCCGGAGTCCTGCGAACCGCTCCCCAAGCGGCAACCAACGCCAAAATCGGCGCCGGTCCCCAAGCCAAACCCAGTGCATTGACTGGCAATTCGATAGGGGATCATAATGGCTTGCCCGTTCGGAGGAATTATGGAACGGTTCGCCAAAACTCCGTCACAACTGTCCGATGCGCTTCATCGTCGGCTCAATTCTTATGTCCTTGCTGCCAGCGCGGCCGGAGTGAGTGTCCTCGCGTTGTCGGAACCGGCTGCGGCCAAGATCGTTTACACGCCCGCCAAAGTAAAGATTGGCTACGTCGCTTATGACCTTGATCTCAACCACGACGGGATCACTGATTTTGAAATCGAACTTGGATATTCCAGCACTGTGTCGGGGTTTAGCACCGCGGATATTTTCGCGTTTTCTCCGCCGAGTCAACGAGGCAACAAAATGGCACACGCCAAGGGGCGGGTAGGTCTGGCACGCGCCCTGAAGCCGGGTGTTCGGATCGGGCCAGGGGATATTTCTTCCTCGGGTGGGTTTCTAGTTTGGGAGGGATACGGAAGAAAAGGTACTCACATTCGTACAGGCCAATGGATCAATGTCAAGGACCGGTATCTGGGCCTTAGCTTTCAGATTAACGGAAAAACTCATTATGGTTGGGCACGCCTGAACGTCAAAGTTACCAAGCGAGGAATATCGGGGTTCGATGCCGTCCTCACAGGCTATGCCTACGAAACCATCCCGAAGAAGGCCATCATCGCGGGAAAGACCAAGGGACCGGACGATCTTGCACTGCAAACTGGCAGCCTCGGCGAATTAGCAGCAGGAGCGCCGCGTCGTCACTAGTGAACGGGCAACACGTAAGCACACGCTGGACGGATTCCCTTCCCCGGTTAGCTGACTGACTCTCTCAAACTATCCAGCCGGTCAAAAGCACTGTTCAAGCGGCAATGGCATATAATTGCTGCTGTTTTTTGACGGCTAAAGGAGATCTCAATGAGTTCAAGAGGGGGTAGGTTCGCTTTCGGCGATTTTGCGGCTATTTGCGTGATCGCCCTGTTGCTGGCGGTTTCCGCCGGTTTGAGCAGCGCGCATGCAGCGACGAAGCTGCAAAAATTAAGCACGGACACGTTCACCAACAGCTACAGCGAGCACAGAACTGAAGTTGAACCGCACACCTATGCTTACGGATCCACGATCGTGAGCGCCTTTCAGGTGGCCCGCTGGTTTAGTGGCGGTGGCGCGGACATCGGATTTGCGACCTCCACCGACGCAGGTAAAACCTGGGTGCATGGCTATCTCCCAGGGCTGACCCAGAACTACAAAGGGGGCACGTATTACACGGCAAGCGATCCCGCGGTGGTTTATGACGCCAAACACGCCGTGTGGCTGATTAACTACGTCCCCATCACCACCAACGAGGACGCCGTGGACGTGGGTGTAAGCAGTTCCACGGATGGCATTCACTGGAGCAACCCCGTGCTGGTAGACCAGTCGGGTGTCGACGACAAAAACTGGATTACCTGCGACAACAGTTCTAGCAGTCCTTATTACGGCAACTGCTACGTGGAGTGGGATCTGGGCTTCAGCACCGGGCAGATTCAGATGAGCACGTCCAGCGACGGTGGAAAGACTTGGGGAGCAGCCGAGGGAACCGCAGACGGGGCGGGCGGGATCGGCGGCCAGCCAGTGGTGCAACCCAACGGGACCGTGGTCGTGCCGATCGAAGCAGGCATTGGCATCAGCGCGTTCACTTCGACCAACGGCGGCAAGAGCTGGAGCGGCCTCACGTCGGTTTCCGGTATCGACTATGCGAATGACCAGGGCGGCATTCGCAGCGGCCCGCTACCTTCGGCCCGAGTGGATGGCTCGGGAAAGGTCTATGTAGTCTGGGGCGACTGCAGATTTCGTAGCGGATGCACCACGAACGACATCGTCATGAGCACTTCCACGAACGGAACGAAATGGAGCGCGGTGACTCGGATACCGATTGATCCGACCAAGAGCACGGTCGATCACTTTCTTCCCGGCTTGGGCGTGGATCGCGCCACTTCCGGCAAGACAGCGCACCTCGCGATGACCTATTACTATTATCCGGTTTCGCAGTGCGGCAATTCCTGCAAACTTGAAGTAGGTTTTACCGTTTCGCAGGATGGCGGGAGCACCTGGACCGCCGGGAAACATCTGGCCGGACCGATGGATCTGAGTTGGATTGCGCCCTCCGACAACGGACAGATGGTGGGAGATTATCTCGGAGTGGACTTCGCGAACGGAAAGCCATTCGGGGTTTTCGCCGTGGCCCAGGCTCCCGGCACAAAGCTGAACGAGGGCATGTATACGACCAACGCGCCTCTCGTGGCATCGCCCGGCGAGCCGCGATTCAGTTCCAAAGGCGAGAAACGAGTTGCTTCACGCACCTGGGTACGCAAGTTCTACGATGACGATCACCAGCGGCCCATCCCGCCTTCCGAACAGGAACCACCGGCTCAGAGCAGATGAATGCAGCGGGGCGGAAATGGATTCGGTCTCGGATCCTTCCGCCCGAGCCTACACTATTTGGCCAGCTTCTGCTGCACTAACTCTTCTACCCGGCGCAGCACTTCGTCTTCTGTCAACGTGGTGGAATCAATCATGAGCGCATCCGCGGCTGGTGTTAGCGGGGATGCCGCTCTGGTGCGGTCACGGCGGTCGCGTTCGCGCAGCTCGGCGGCGGTGGCCGCGGCTGCGGTTCCGAGAAGATTTAATTGCTGCAGGCGACGCTGTTCGCGGACTACCGGGTCGGCATCCAGAAAGATCTTCACATCGGCATTGGGAAAGACTTTGGTTCCGATGTCGCGACCTTCCATCACCACTCCTCCGCCTGCGCCCAGTTCCCGTTGGCGCGCGACCATCCACTCACGCACCTTAGGATGAACGGATACGCGGGAGGCTCCGGCGGTTACATCAGTCTCGCGCACGCGCTGGGTTACGTCGCTGCCGTCGAGCAGAACCCGGGTGCCGCTCGAGGCCGGCTCGAGGAGGATGCGCGAGTCGCGCGCCGCCTTGGTCAGGGCGGCTTCGTCATCGAAGGAAATATCCCATTCGATGGCCTTCAACGCCAGCGCGCGATACATGGCTCCGCTCTCCAGGTTGGCATAGCCCAGCTTACGAGCCAGGCGTGAGGCGATCGTGCTCTTGCCCACGCCCGCCGGTCCGTCGATGGCGATGATGAGTTTGCGAGGTTGAGGAAGCTTCATCGTGAACGAATGATTTTACACGCTCGAGGGGAGGTACCCACATTGGCTCTCCCTTGCACAACGGCCCCTTGCTTGATTTAGCAAAACTTTTACAAATTCCCTCGCCGGGGATACAGGGTTGGGAATATACTGGCGGCCTCCAACAAAATTGCGCGAGGTGACTCACATGTTCAGCATCCGAAAGTCGATGGCTGTATGCGTGTTGATTGCTTGTTTCATCGGGTTGATGTTCGCCCAGGGCGGCGCTACTGGAGCCATTACCGGCACGGTTCAAGACGCAACCGGGGCCGTGGTTTCCGGCGCCAAAGTGGATATCATCAGCGAGGCTACGGGACAGGTGGAGCGCCATCTGACCACAAACACCTCCGGAACATTCACGGCCACGCTCTTGCCTGTGGCGAGCTACACCGTGGAGGTTAGCGCCGGCGGATTTTCCACGACGAAGTTTCCACGTGTCGTGGTGAATATCACGGAAACCACGCGCATGACGGCAGTGCTGAAGGTGACCTCGGTTACCGAGGTGGTGGAAGTTCAGTCCGAGGTCGCCCAGGTGAACACCTCCGACGCCACCACTGGGCAGTCGCTGACCAACGCCACGATTACGAGCCTTCCGCTGGCTACACGAAATTTTCAGCAGTTGCTCGATTTATCGGCAGGCGCAACTGCCAACTTGAACAACGCTGCGGCGCTGGGCCGAGGCGATGTGCGTATCGACGTCAACGGTGGAAGAGAGGATAACAACAACTACCTGATCGAGGGAGTTTCGGCTTCGGACTACTCATTCGGAGAACTCACATACACGCCGGTTCCCAATCCCGACTCCATCCAGGAATTCAAGGTCGGCACCAGCCTCTATGACGCTTCCCAGGGACGTAACGGTGGCGGCAACATCAATGCCATCTTCAAGAGCGGAGCCTCCAGCTTCCACGGCGATCTGTGGGAGTATTTCCGCAACACTTCGCTGGATGCCGACGACTTCTTCATCGGCCGCTTCCGGCTGCAGCAGAACATTTTTGGCGGCGATTTCGGTGGCCCGGTTGGTCCTAAGGCCAAATTCGGATACTTCTATGTGAACTACCAGGGCACGCGCCAGCGCAGCGGCGATTCCCTCGGAACGTATATCAGTGGCGCGCCCGTTCCAGTGTTGCCTGAAAATCGATCTGAGGCAAACCTACTTAGCACGTTCTTTTGCGGTGCGGCCTGTGGCGGAGCTACAGCCACAGCCATCGACCCCGTGGCGTTGGCGTTGCTCAATGCCAAGGGCACTCAGTTCGGCCCGGGCGTTGGTGGTGGTTTTCTAATTCCCAGCGTCGCCGGGACGCCAGGATTTACCAATGGCGTGCTGAACACCGGCTCACTGACTCTCAGCGTCCCGGGCAGCTACCGGGATGATCAGTTCACGGCCAACTGGGACCGCGATTTCAATCACGGCAAAGACCGCGTCTCCGAGCGATTCTTCTGGTCGGATTCCGAAACCGCCGAACCATTCGGCGCCGATAACTTGCAGGTTCAGACCGGCTACCCGGCCTCTTCCACCAACCTGAATTTCCCCCTCGACATCCCGCTGCGGGGACGGTTTGGCAGCGTCGCCGAGACGCACTCTTTCAACAATAGCCTGATCAACGAGTTTCGTTTCGGCGTGAACATCATCAGCGATTCCCTGCAGAATGTTCCCATCGCCGGTGCTTCGCCGGCCGACTTGGGTATCAACAATGGATCAGGTGCGCCGGACATGTACAGGTTCCAATTCAGCAGCGGCCTGCAAATTGGACCTTTCCCCAACCAGCTGCAATCGGCGTTGTCGGATTCCCTGGTCTGGCTCGATACCCTCAGTTGGACGCACGGCATGCACTCGCTCCGTTTCGGAGGAGAGATCGACCGCACTTCGATTCGCCGCAACCTCCCCGTGCTGGACAATGGTTTGGTCTTCTTTACTCCCGGCGCCAACAGTGCCCTCAACTATTGGCAGAACTTCCTGCAGGGCTCGCCAGTTTTTGGTGAAGGGGGCAGCGGCGCTGCCAATCACGATTACCACATTCCAGCTTTTGGTGCTTTTGTGCAGGACGATTGGCGGGTCAAGCCCAATTTCACCATGAACCTGGGATTGCGCACGGAGTGGGTGGGCGCGGCCTCTGACAATCTTTGCCACTTGGGCAACACGATTCCCAATAATGCCAATACGATCGGCGATGCCTTCGTGTATCCGAGTTGTGTCAGACAGTACGGTATTTCGGGTTTCAGCGGTACGCTGAACAGCGCCGCCTTGAATAACGAGTATTCCACCGTCATCGAGCCGCGCCTCGGCTTTGCCTATGATCTGGGTGGCAAGCATGACACGGTGGTTCGCGCAGGGTACGGCATCTACAGCGTTCGCGAAGACATCGGCGCTGTGGACAACTTGTCGTTTACGCCGCCGTTTTATCCGATATTCGTGAGCGGCAACGCGCCCCTGCAACTGGGCAGCCTGCTCTCCGGCCTACCGCCGCTGGGTAAGGTGCCCACCGCCGACGTGCCGACACCGTCCTTTTTTCAAGGCTTTCCGGGAGGCAACACGAGCGCGGCCCCAATTTTCTCCGGTACGGCCGCCAATTTCTTTGGCCTTGCCACTCCTCTGCACTGGAGTGTGCCCACCACGCAGCAGTGGAACATGACAGTGCAACGCCAGTTGGGTGGAAACTGGGTCCTCGAAGTCGGATACGTGGGCACCAAAGGCACGCATCTGCGCTCGACCTTTGATCCTGACCAGCCCAACCTGGCCAGCCCATCCAACCCCATCGTCGTGACCGCACAGAATGGAACCAAGTACACGATCACCACGAACACATTCGCCAATTCCACGGCGCGAGTACCTTTCCTTGGAATTAATCCTTCCGCGTTTGAGGCGTTCTATCCCAACTCCGATTCTGCCTACAGCGGTTTGCAAGCCACGGTTTCGCACAAATTCTCGAAAGGCCTCTACTTTCAAAGCGCGTACACCTATTCCAAGTCGATCGACGACGTTTCCACCGCCAGCGTGGCTTTCCTCACGCGCGTCAATGATCAGAACAACGCTGAAGCCTCGCGGGGTCTTTCCGACTTCGATCATCGCCAGCGCTTCGTCACCAGCTTCAACTATGCCTTGCCTTTCCTGGCCAACCGCCACGATGCCATGGGATATGCGCTTGGGGGCTGGGAGGTCAACAGTGTGATCGTTGCGCAGACGGGATCGCCCATCACGATTGCCGATGGGAGCGGCGGAACAAACTACAATCTGGCCAGCTATCCCGTGGCTACGGCCGATTTCGCTCCCGGCTTCAATTGCGGCAACGCTCTGAATCACGGGAACCTCGCCACCAAGCTTGCCAATTGGGTCAACCCTGCCGCGTATAAACCCGACGCCCCTGTCCCGTTTGGTGATGGCACCACCGGTTTCGGAGATTCGCCGCGCAATTGCATTTACGGCCCGAAGCAGGTGAACATCGACGCCACGCTAGGCAAGACGTTTAGACTCGGCGAACGGCAGAGCCTGCGTTTCCGCACCGAGGTCTTTAATCTGTTCAACCATCCCTCGTTCCAGAACCCATTGTTCACCGGGAATGCGAACGTTGAAGCCGTGAATCCGAATGGCACCAGTGCAAACGGTGAGATTACCCAGACCAACGGAACGCCGCGGCTGATTCAGTTCTCGTTGAAGTATTCGTTCTGACGAAGTCGGAGCCGGGCGATGTCTCGCCCGGCTCCTGCAACGTCTACAGCAGTTTTCGAGTTGCTGTATCGGAAACCAGGAACACTAGGGCACGGCCGTAACCAGAGAACTGCCGTCCAAGGTCTCTCCCCCGAGGTACACCAGAGCAGCAGTTCTCATCCCAAGATACAAACGTGCTTAAGACGTGTTTCGCCGGAGGGTTGCTTACCTCCCCTGGCTAAAGAACTACTATCCAATGTCCCCTCCCCCGAGGAAGACCAGAGCAGCAGTTCTCATCCCAGATACAACGTGCTTAAGACGACTTTGAATTTAAAATATTCGCTTCCAGGAGTCTGGTCAATTTTGATCACGTCTCGATGGCGGTGTCTTTTCGGTAAGGCTGCGTGGCACGGCGGAGTGTTTGCTGGCGCTTTGAACACCGAACCGCCCCATCCATCTCATTCCAACAATCGACCCCAGTTGTGCCTCGTCCTCGGCCAATCCTACCCGCGAAAGAGGACGCTACTTTAGCAGACTTGTGATGGTGGACTGTCGGCGATAGCTTCAATCTTAACTCTTACATTTTTCTTAGATCGTCGGAGCAGAAAAGGAGTTCCATGTTTCGCAGATTCGTTTTACTACTCGCAGGTCTCATGCTGCTCATAGCACCGCTGCGGGCCGGAACCATCCACGAAGTCTTCAACCAGACCTATACGCTCACGGGTGCGCTCGACACTATCGACCTGCTCACGCCACCAAACGTCGACGGGAGCTACCTGATCACGATTTATTACAGCATGTCCGGCACTTCTTCTGCAGGTGTAAAGGATACCGCGAGCCCGTACTTCTCATGGACTGACGATGTGGGAGCGGAGCAGTTAGGCAATGGGCTCTGTCCATGGAATGACAATGGCAAGCCAAAGAAATGCACTTCCACCCAAACCTACGGCCCATCGCTTCCGGCGCTACAAGTCTACGGAGGCGCAGGACACACCCAGACCAACGCGGGCCCCATCGCAGTCACTTTTCCCGTCCGTGTGCTGGCCAACACTCATCTCACGCTCACGATTCCGGTTTCTAATCCAGACAACCTCACCTATCAGGTGAATGTGCAGGTCCAAGGCTGGTAGCCCCACAACATCACGATCACGCCGACTCACCAGACTTTGCAAACTTTGTCCGGCGGATTCACCATGGGCTGCCCCGCCTTGCAGGAGAACGCGTGTTCAAACTCCGGCATGTTCACCACCACGCCGTTGATGCGGTACTGCGCCGGGGAATGCGGATCGGTCATAGCGCGTACTCGCAGATCTTCGTCGCGCATATTGGCGCAATCCCATTGCGCAAAGCCAACAAAGAAACGCTGCTCAGGCGTGAGGCCGTCGATCGGCTGGAGATTCTTGTCTTTGGTCGCATCTTTCCACGCCATGAAAGCCAGAATCTCGCCACCAAGATCGGCCACGTTTTCGCCCAGAGTAAGTTCGCCGTTGATGTGAACATCATCGACCATCACATATTTTGAATACTGATCGTCAACGCATTTGGTGCGCGCGTCAAACTTTGTCCGGTCGTCCTTCGTCCACCAGTTCTTCAAATTGCCTTTGGCATCGAACTGGCTGCCTTCGTCGTCGAAGGCGTGGGTCAGTTCGTGGCCGACGGTGCCGCCGGTGTCGCCGTAATTGGGAGCGTCATCCATTTTGGCGTCGTAAAGCGGAGGCTGCAGCACTCCGGCGGGAAAGTTAATGTCGTTCATCTGCGGGTTGTAATAGGCGTCAACCGTGGGCGGCGAAATGTCCCATTCGCCGTGGTCGACGGGCTGGCCTATTTTATTGATCTGGCGATGCTCTTCGAACTCAGCCGCACGCTGAATGTTTCCCGCCAGGTCGTCAGCCACGATCTTCACCGAGCTGTAGTCGCGCCACTTGTCGGGGTAACCGATCTTGTTGCGAATCCCGGCCAGTTTAACCAACGCTTGCTGCTTGGTTTCAGGACTCATCCAGTCGAGCCCGCGAATGCGCTCGCCCATCGCCGCCTCAATGCGCGTCACCATATCGAGCGTGCTCGCTTTCAGTTCCGGCGAGAATACCCGACGCACATACACTTGCCCCAGCGCCTCGCCGAGGTTGTAATCCGTGTACTGCACGCAGCGTCTCCATCGCGGCTGCATTTCTTTGGCTCCGTGCAGATATTTGCGATAGAACTCAAAATTCTCCTGCACAAAGTTTGCCGAGAGAAAAGGCGAATACTGGTCGGCCACGTGAAAGCGAAGATAAGTTCTCCAGTTCGTCAGCGGTTCGGCAGTGAGTTCCGCGCTGACCTCTTTATAGAATGCCGGAGCATCGACATTCAGGATCTCAATCGCCGGATACTTCATCTCGCGGTAATAAGCCGGCCAATCGAAATTCGGAGCCAACTGGCTCAAGTCCGCGAGCTTCATTTTGTTCTTCAGCTTATAAGGATCGCGACGCTCGACCCGGGTCCACGAAGCCTTGGCCAGCGCCGTTTCCATGCGCATGATGGTTTCCGCATTCTGCTTTGCCGCTTGCGGATTGTCGCCGAGCAACTCGAATATCTTCTGCACATGCTGCAGGTAGCGCTCGCGAGTCTCTTTCGATTTGGCATCGTCTTTCGTGTAGTAATCGCGATCGGGCAATCCCAAACCGCCCTGGTCGAGATCGGCAATCTCCTGCTCGGAGTTGTCAGGGTCCTGAGTTGAACCAGCGGCAAAAAGAATGGTCCGGCCAAACGGGAGGGCCAGGCGTGCAACCAGCGGAGCCATGCCGCGCACCGAATCCAGACGGCCGATGGCATCGAGTTGTGGCTGAATCGCTGCCAGCCCGCGCTTTTCCGCAGTAGTTTCATTCATGCAGGATGCGTAGAAATCGCCAATCTTTTGCGTGACCGCGTCCCTTTGTGCGGCACTGGACCCAGCCTGCTCCAGAATGCCGCGCAGGAAAATCAGATTGTCCTGGTAGAGCTTGCCGTAAACGCTCCACGAAGTCTGGTCCGCCGGGATGGGGTTCTTCTTCTGCCAGCCTCCGCAAGAGTAGTGATAAAGATCCACACACGGATCGATAGACTGGTCCATCGAAGTAACATCAAGGCTGGGAATATACGGCAACGCTGGCGCTCCATTTTGAGCAGCCGCGACTGATACCACGGTGAATGCGAGCAAACAGATTCGGACTGCAAAGCCTATCTTCATATTCACCTTGGACTGAATTCCGGCAAAACCGTCAACCGATCAAGCCCGCGGCGCCGACGTCTTCCGCGTCTTTTCCCGTGGTCCCGAAACCCGCTGCACCGGTTCCACTTTCGCCGGCGTGATCTGAATCAACGACCGGTTGCCCACGCGAATAAAGCTCAACTCCCGCGCCGCCAGCAGCGCGTTAATCGCCTCCTTAACCCGCGAGCGCGGAACGAAGTTGCCGAAAAACGATTCTAACTCCTGTTGATCCGCAGCCACCACGCAATCCAGATACTTGGACACCAGCGCAGAGAGCGCTTCTCCCACCGAAAGGTTCACCCCCGCCCGCACCGCATCCGGCGACCACCGATACAGCACATCCCAGAACGCGCCTTCAGCCGGATTGTAATCAACTCGCGTAATGCGCAACCGCGACCACAACTCCCCGAGAGCGTGGTCGAGGGCGACAAAAGACACGCTGCCACCCAGTACGTCGCGCATCTTCTGCTTCGAGATCGGCCCATCGCGCCGGATCAACTCAAACGCGTCGCAAGCCAACTGCGAGTAATCCGAATGCGGCTTCGGCCTCGGCACCGACTTCGGATTACGCTCGCCCACCAGCGCATAGAAATAAGGAAAGATGGAAGCCGCAATCAGGAACGCATTGTTCTCGTCGAACCGGTTAGCCTCATAAGCCACCCGCTCCCGCAACAGACGAACCATCACCTCGGTAGCATCCTGCGCCCGCGGATCAGCAAAAGCATGCTGCCAGTCAGGCAACTGCGCATCCGACCCAACCCATGCTCCAATGAATGTCGGCACCAGCGCCTGCTGCCGCATGGGGTACATCATGCAAAACCCAACCGACTCAAGAAACAAGCGGGCCTCGTCAAAAGTGCGTACGGCACGTCCGTCAAGATGCCACTTCTCCCGCCGCAACTGATCGAGATCGGTCATCAAATCATTAGACCACAGAGCGGAGAGATGAAAAACCTTTCACAGTGCGCGACCGGCTGGTGCGGATGTACACTTGGTGCCGATTTCGGAGTAGGAGAATTGCAATGAGATGGAAACCTCTATCCATGGCTGTGAACGCCGCAGCTTGCTGTGCGATAGCAATGTTCGCTTCGCCGTCGTCGCACGCGCAGACCTACAAAGTGCTGTATAGCTTCCAACGTGGATCCGACGGAACCGAGCCTTGGGGAGGAGTGATCCGAAACGTCACCGGGGACCTCCTTGGGACGACCCTCCTCGGCGGCTCCTCCGACTACGGAACGGTTTTCAAGCTCAGCCAGACAGGGAAAGAGACGCTGCTGCACAGCTTCACCGGCGAACCCGATGGGAAGAAAGCGTACTCAGGAGTAATCCAAGACGCCGAGGGGAATCTTTACGGGACCACCTCTGACGGCGGCAACCTTTCCTGCCAGCAGGGCCAGGGCTGCGGTACAGTGTTCAAGCTGAGCAAGTCAGGCAAGGAGAGCGTGCTCTATAACTTCACCGGGGGACGCGATGGGGCGAACCCTACCGCCGGACTCATCATGGATGTAGACGGGAATCTCTACGGGACTACCATTTACGGAGGCGAGCTTACGTGCGAGGGAGGCCTTGGCTGCGGAACCGTGTTCAAGCTGAGCAAGTCAGGCAAGGAGACTGTGCTCTACCGCTTCACGGGAGCTAAAGGGGCGAACCCCTTCGCCGGAGTGATCAGAGATGCGCAAGGAAATTTCTACGGAACCACCATCTTCGGCGCCAACCCTGCATGCGAGCAGGGTCTAGGGTGTGGAGTGGTATTTAGATTGAGCAAGACAGGCAAACAGACCGTGCTCCACCGCTTCACCGGCTCCGCCGATGGGGGAGTTCCCTACGCGGGCGTGATCATGGATGCCCAGATGAATCTTTACGGAACCACCACCGTCGGGGGTTCCGGTTTCGGAATCGTATTCAAACTCAGCAAGACCGGTAAGGAAACCGTGCTGTACACCTTCACAGGAGGATCGGACGGACTCGGTCCATATTCGGGACTACTCCAGGATCCGCAAGGGAATCTGTACGGGACCACTTATCAGGGCGGCTCCTTTAACTCGGGAACGGTTTTC
>DATNHO010000041.1:0-16942 GCA_035604895.1 Terriglobales bacterium
GTTCGCTCCAGATTGCCTGTACTCAGATCGGTCCGGCTGCCTTCGAGCACACCGAAATCGTTGATCGCGTGATTGAGCGGGTCCCCGATTTGGTGACCAGCGCTGGCCAGTAACGAGCGGAAAATGGGCTGCTGCCCGCGAAAACCCGTCGTGCTGATGTTGGCCACGTTGCTGGCGATGAGTTCGAGCGCCTGAGTCTGCGCTCGTAGCCCTGCACATGCCGCATAGTATCCGCTGCCCATTTTTTTCTCCGTAGGGGCAGAAGCACGCAGTCAGCCACTTCAACGGCACACCGAACACAACGCACAACCGCGTGGAAACAAGGTCGTTCCGCATGGTCAGGATAACGAGATGTTAATGGCTGCGGAATTTGGGAACATCTTGCCGGGCAGGGGAGACCAGTCGGCAGAATGTGCCCGTCCAAGGCAAGCGGAGAACGCTCATTCCACCACGAGCCATGAATCCAATGGATGACGTTTCCCAGCGCGGCTTTAAGGATGGAGCCAAGTTGCTCCGGCTCCAACCACCGCACCGCCCAGCACCAGCCATACGGAATTGACCCGATAGCGGATCAGCAAAAAGAAACTCAGCGCGCACAACACGAGCGTGGTCCAGTCCACCACAGCCGAGCGGAACAGCTGCCACGTCACGACTGCGATTAGCGCAAGGGCCGCCACGTTTACTCCATCCAGCAGCGCGCCGGCAAGAGGGGATCGGCGCAGGCGCGGAACCAGCGGCCCACTGATTGCCACAAAAAAAAATGCGGGCAGAAAAATCGCGACGGTCGCAATCGCAGCCCCGGGCAAACCTCCCAGAACGTAGCCGATGAAGGTTGCCGTTGTCGAAAGCGGCCCCGGAGTTACCTGTCCCATAGCGACGGCATCGAGCAATTGTCGTTCGCTGATCCAACCCAATCGGGCTACTAAGTTCGAACGGATCAGCGCTACAAGCACATAGCCGCCTCCAAAGAGAATTGCGCCAAGCTTCAGAAAGACGAGAAAAAGCGAAACCAGGCTGAACGATGCGATTGCAGCCGATCCCGTCGCTGTGCCGGTCAAGCCAGCTCCGCCGGTCAGAAGAGCCGGAAGCGAGATGCGTCTGCCCGAGCGCGACCAATAATCCAGAGCAGCCAGCGCGCCACCAGCTGCCAGCACCGCCAGCGGATCCACGCCCAGGGCACTCGCCAGTACCGTAAATGCACCAACGGCCGCGAGCCACGTCGACTTCACCGCCGTCCTCCCCAACTTGAATACAGATTGCACAATCAGAGCAATCACGATGGGCTTGACCCCGTAGAGCACGCCCGAGACTTGCGACAGGGATCCAAAGCGCACGTACGCCCACGCCAGCGCGGTAACCATGAGCGCCGACGGCAGAATGAAACTCCCGCCCGCCACCAGCAATCCCGGCCAACCGGCGCGCAGTCGCCCCACATGGATTGCCATCTCGGTCGAGTTCGGGCCAGGGATAAGGTTGGTTGCGCCCAGAAAATCCAGGAACTGCTCGCGCGTAAGCCACCCGCGGCGGGAGACAACTTCGTCTTCCATCATGGCGATGTGCGCCGGAGGGCCGCCAAAAGCGAGTGTACCCAGCCTCAAAAAAAGTCCGGCTAGTTCCAACAGAGACGTAGGCGGGGCTTCAAGCGACTGGCGTTGAGAATCTTCTGTGGCAGCTAACGGCTCCTGCAAGGCAAACCCCGTTGAAAAGTGATCTGAAGATTGTAATCGTGAGCCAAACGCGGCGTCGGGTAGAACCGGAACAAGCAAGAAAATATAAGCTATTTTACGTCCCGGTCTCCGAACACCTCCGCGCTAAACACCTGAAGCGTCGCACCTTTCTGCAATATATCGACAGGAAGGCCTGCCTTGCGGCAGGTCTGCTCGATGAAGGTGTTGCGGTCCCATTGATGTTCGACAGGCACCTGCGGCAAGAGCAAGCCACGGCGTCCGCCGTGGGAGATTACCAGCCCGTGCAGTCCAATTTCAATTTCTTCCGGCCCTACGACTCTGAGCGGCGAAAGAATGCTCAGAGAGACTTCCACTGCCGCCGCTTCCCCAATCGTGATCGGGGAGAAACGCGTGTCGTCGAAGGCTGCCGCCCGCGCAGTTTCAGCCACGGTGCGGTATAGCGAAGCCGCCGGAACCACATAGCCCACGCAACCGCGCAGTTGATCTCGGAAATAAATCGTGGTGAAGGCACCCCGCGGTTCCGCGAGATGTGGCGAAGGCGGAGTCAAAGAAAGTTCGCGGCGCTCCAGAGCCGACAGGATGGACTCGTGGGCAAGCTTCAATAAAACTGCGCGTTCTTCGGGAGAGAATTCGTTCTGCGCACTCCGGCTTGGAGCCGGCGCGGCAGCCAAGTTTTCAGGTTGCGGCGACATCGCGCTTCCTCCGACGGCTGAGGACGAACGCGCGGCGGCGGCTCTTCACCACCTGCCGGTCAATCTTCGACCAGAAGGCGACGAAGTAGTCGCCCGCCGATACCAGCGACAACAGAACCATGAACCAGATTGCCAGCCGAGCGATCCAGTGCACCGGAAAGAAATACACGCCATAGATGGGCCATTCTTTCCATTGATGATCAAGAATCACCGCAACTACGGAAACAATCTGCACCAGCATCTTGAACTTCCCCAGTTCGCTGGCTTCGATCGCGAATCCCTCCGAAGCTGCAATCGACCGCAACCCGCTCACCAGAAACTCGCGGCCTATGATGATCACCGCGATCCACGCCGGAACCATGCTGGGATTGAATTGCACCAGAGTGACGAACGCCGCCGCAATCAGAAGCTTGTCGGCCAGCGGATCGAGCAGCACGCCCATGGTCGTGATCTGGCCGCGCTTTCGAGCCAGGTATCCGTCAATGCCGTCGGTGATCGAGGCCGCGATGAACAGCGCGGAAGCCAGCAGTTCCTTTTCCCCGCCGGTACTTTGGAAGCGATTGGTGGAAAGAATCCAGATCAGCAGCGGGATGCTGAAGATGCGGGTCAGCGTGATGGAGTTGGGAAGGTTCACCGGGTCCGCTGTCAACCGCACGCCGGCACAAATGCCACAACGGGCGATACTGAATTATCCTCCACCACGAAGAGCGAAAGCAATGAAGTAAGTCTACTTCTGCTTGGCGATGATCTGATCCTTGATCTTGTCGTAGGTCGCTTGGGGAACGATGTTCTTGCGCACCAGATCCGTTTTCATCTTATACGGACGCCCGGCCACGATCTTCTTCGCATAGGCATCGCCGATTCCGGGCAACGCATCAAGCTGTTCCGCAGTCGCCGAGTTGATGTCGAGCAGCTTCGCTTTGCTTGTGGTTGTGGCTTCCGTGGTCGGGGGAACCGAACTCCCCGCCTGCGCCGCAGCTATGCCGGTGAACAGCCCAAGCGCGAGCACCGCAATCAGGACTCGCATAATTTTCCCCATATTCTCTCCCCTTGAAACGGTCAATCTCGCTTTGCCGCCTTGTAGCCCGCCTTTTTCGCCTCGTCCGTAGTCATGAACTTGCCGTTCTTCGTCTTGCCGTACCAGCGCCCGCCTTTGTGATACACCTTGCTGTCGAGGTTGACCCACACTTTGCCGCTGGCCTTGGCTGCAGCGATTTCCGACGCGGAGGCGGGACTGGACGATTTCGACTTATCAGACGTGGAGGTTGTCGCAGAATTCTGCGAGGCAGCTTGAAAAGTCAGAGCTTGGGTTCCTGCGACCAGCAAGCACAAAACGACTAAAATTACCCACGCTCTTCTCATGGTCTTAACCCTCCCGTCCGTTCAAATAAATCTCAAGCGTAAATGCCACGCTGCCGAATCGTATAAGCTACGCGATCAATCGCCAGCATATAAGCCGCAATGCGGTTATTGACGCCGTGAGTGTCCGCATACCGAACCACGTCCTCGAATGCCGCAACCATAATCGTTTCAAGCTGCTCGTTGACTACCGACTCTTTCCAGAAATAGCCCTGGCGATCCTGCACCCACTCGAAGTAAGAAGTAGTCACGCCGCCGGCGTTGCACAGGATGTCCGGAATCACAAACACTCGCTTGTCCGCCAGAATCTCATCCGCGGAGGCCGTAGTCGGGCCGTTCGCTCCTTCGGCTAGGATCTTGCACTTCACGCGATCGGCGTTGCGGCTCGTAATCTGGTTCTCGGTCGCCGCGGGAATCAGGATGTCGCAATCCGTAACCAGAAGCTCCGCCGGATCAGCCGCTTCGGCTTCCGCGAAACCCGCCAGTGTCCCATGCTTCTGCCGGTACGCTGACAGCGCCTGCACATCAATCCCGTTCTTGTTATATAGACTGCCCGTCACTTCGATAATGCCGGTAATCTTGTAGCCTGCTTCCGCCATGAGCAGAGCAGCATTGGAACCCACGTTGCCAAACCCCTGAACAATCACCCGCGTGGATGAAGGCGACATTCCCAATTTCTTGGTAGCCTCATCGCAAACGATCATGATGCCGCGGCCCGTAGCCTCGCGCCGTCCCCGCGAACCGCCAATATTGATTGGCTTCCCAGTCACCACCGCAGTGACCGTCTGCCTCATGTGCATGGAGAACGTGTCCATGATCCAAGCCATCGTCTGCTCGTTGGTATTGACGTCAGGCGCGGGCACGTCTTTCTCGGGTCCGATAAACTCAAACAACTCCGCCGTATAGCGCCGGGTCATGCGCTCCAACTCGCCCATCGACATCTTATGTGGATCGCAAATCACCCCACCCTTCGCCCCGCCAAAAGGAATGTTCACCACTGCGCACTTCCAGGTCATCCACGCCGCCAGCGCCCGAACTTCGTCCAGCGTAACGTCTGGGGCATAGCGAATACCGCCTTTGGAAGGACCACGCGCAATCGAGTGCTGCACCCGGAAGCCGGTGAACACCTCCAACTTTCCACTGTCCATTGCCACGGGAATGTGCACGATCAACTCGCGGGTGGGATAGCGCAACACCTTCCACAAGCCCTCGTCCAGATTAAGCTTGGTCGCGGCCAGATCAAATCGCGCCGTCTGCGCTTCGGTGGGATTAAGTTCCTGCTCCATTGAAACGGGTTTCGTAGCGGTGGTCATGGCATTCTCCGATGGTAACGATAATGATGGCGCTTTAACGACAGCAATTCCATGAGTGGGGGCAAACCCAAGAAGTATAAGCAGCCACGCACACCGAGGCAAGCGAACCGCCAGGACTTAGGGTCGAACTGGCAAAGACTATGTCGCGACGGACGATTCGAGTCTCTGATGGGAAGACGGAGCCCTGAACGGCGAAAGAATTGTTGCAACGCGAATCGCCGTTCACTCTGGCCCCTGCTCGAACGTGTGTTTTAGGTTATCCTTACTCTCTCCAACACCAACTGTACATTTTAGGAGGCACAATGGCACCACTGCTGCACCCCAAACGATTTCCCGGCGAAAGTTCCGCATACCGTGAAGCTCGCAACGGACTGCTCCAGGCCGAGATCGCCCTCCGCAGAAATATAGAAGAGGTCGCAGCCCTCAGGCGCACTCTTCCGTTAAGCGGAGAGGTTCCCGAAGACTACATCTTCGACGAGGGGGCAGCAGATTTAAAAGACTCGGCCACGACCCACAAAACCCGCTTATCCGAATTGTTCCAGTCGGGAAAAGACACGCTGGCAATTTACAGCTTCATGTACGGCCCCAAAATGAAGGCGGCGTGCCCCTCGTGCACTTCCATCGTCGACAGTCTCGATGGAACCACACCGCACGCGACTCAGAGAATCAATCTGGCGGTGGTTGCCAGGAATCCACTCGAAAAGATTCGGGCCCATGCGCGCTCCAGAGGCTGGCGCAACCTGCGCCTACTTTCTTCGGCCAACAACACCTACAACCGCGACTACCATGGAGAAAACCCGGAAGGCGATCAAATGCCCGGCCTGAACGTATTCACTCGCAGAGATGGCAAAATCCATCATTTCTATTACACCGAACTCCGCTTCGTTCCTCCCGACCCCGGACAAAACGAACGCCACGTCGATATGTTCTGGCCCCTGTGGAATCTTTTCGACTACACCCCCGAAGGCCGCGGAAAAGACTGGTACCCGAAACTCGTCTACCCGTGAAACTGGCCAAGCTCACGTGGGGACAGCCGCCCCCGGCTGTCCAGTCGAGCAAAGCTCGACAGCCTACCTATTTCGATACCCTTTTCACGGTCGCGCTAACCGTCCCTTTCGCCAACCTTGCAGAAATCTCATCCCCGGCCTTCACTTTCGCAGCATCTTTCAGAAGCTTCCCTGAAGCATCGAACACCAGAGCATACCCGCGCTCGAGAATGGCCAGCGGAGACAGCGCTTGCAACGCCGTTTCCATCCGCTCCACACGAACCTTGCGCTCAAGCACGAAATTGCGGACAGCGGAAACAATCGCTGTAGTCCACGCGTCAAGGTCTTTTTTCCAGACCTCCAATACCCGCCGCACATCGTAGTGCCGAACCGCAGACGACAAAGTCTCGAACCGGCGCCGTTGTTTCTCGAGGACACTGCGCTGTCCATGTGCAAGCCGATTCGCCAGATCATCCAACCGCTGCTCGCGCTGATGAATCAGCTCCATCATGCGAGCGAATGCCCCATGCTGTGCCAGTTCCGTCAGGTTCTGTCGCGCCATCAGCAACTGATAGCGCATGGCTTTTTCGAGTCGGCGATGCAGCCCTCCGAGTTGCTCATCCACTTCCAACCGCGAGCGTATAACCAACTCCGCCGCCGCCGAAGGCGTAGGCGCGCGCAGATCAGCAACAAAGTCAAGAATTGTGAAGTCAGTTTCATGACCGATCGCCGAAATCACCGGAATCTCGGAAGCCGCAACCACTCGCGCCAGCCCTTCATGGTTGAACGCGGCCAGATCTTCCGCCGAGCCTCCACCACGCGCCACAATGATCACATCCACGCAGCGCACCTTATTGAAGTAACGAATCCCCGCCGTGACTTCAAGCGCCGCCGCCTCGCCCTGCACTTGCGCGGGGAAAATCAGAATGCTCGCCGTATCGTGCCGTCGCTGGAGGATATTCAGGATGTCGCGTAATGCCGCCGCCTGCGGCGAAGTCACAATCCCGATTCGCGCCGGCAAAGTAGGAATGGGTTTCTTGCGCGCCGCATCAAACAGTCCTTCAGCTGCCAGCTTGGCTTTCAGTTGCTCGAACGCAATCTGCAGAGCCCCCGCACCCTTAGGCTCGACGTACTCCGCCGAAACTTGCAGTTCGCCGCGATCTTCATAAATCGTGACGCGACCGCGCACCACAACCTGCATCCCGTTTTCCGGACGAAACCGCAACAACCGCGCCGCCGACCGGAACATCACCACTCGAATCTGCGCGTTCTGATCTTTGAGAGTGAAATAAAGATGCCCCGAGTCTTGCGCCCGGAAGTTAGAAATCTCCCCTTCAACCCAGACGTCGCCGTACTCCCGTTCCAGCTGAGTGCGAACCGCCGCGACCAGATCGCGCACCGTCCAGGTGCGCCGCTCCGCCGGCCGAAAACTGAACCCGAGTTGATCCGCGGAAGCCATGCAGAGGAGTGTACCGCAGGCGCAGGGAGGCCCCCAGCGATGAACACCCAGCAATCAGCAATCAGCATTCAGCATTCAGTCAGTCCATCGTTGGATCTTCATTGGCTGAGTGCTGAATGCCGATTGCTGACTACTGCTTCACTACCGCTTCATCCGCCCAATCACATAGAACAAAATCGAAAGCACCACGCTGAGCACAATCGAAGTCGCCAGCGGAAAATAGAAAGTCGTATTCTTCCCGCGATAAACAACGTCACCGGGAAGCCGCCCAATTGGAAGGTTGGTTCGTCCAAGCAAAATGAGCGCCAGCCCCACAACCAAGATAATCCCGCCGAGCAGCGCCAGCAGTTTGCCAAGGTCAGTCACACGGAAAGTTTAACCCATGCCCAGAGTCAAGCCCGGGCTAGCACTCGGCATTCAGCACTCGGCCTGTGCGGCTCCCAGCAGGCTCATCCGAAACGTTCACAGACTGAGTGCTAAGTGCTGAGTGCTGAGTGCTAATTGTCATCTACCACTCAGCAAGAGTCCTCCACCCACACAGTGCTAGAATCTGCTGTCATGAAGAGCCGCCTGATATTTCCCGCTCTGTTCCTCGCTGCCATTACCCTGGCCGCGCAAAACACATCCGAGGTCGACATCACCGCCGAGCCTCATCACCATCTTCTCCTCGAAAACCAGCAAGTCCGCGTGTGGCTGGCCGAAGTCGCGCCCCACGATGCCACGCTCATGCATCGCCACAACCACGACTATGTTTTCGTTTCGCTCGGCGAAACCAATGTCCAGAACGAAGTCGAGGGCAAGCCCCCAGCCATCCTGAAGATGCAGGACGGCGAAACCCGCTTTGCTCCCGGAGGATTCGCGCACATCGCTCGCGACCTGGCCAACACACCGTTCCGCGCCATCGCCGTAGAGTTCCTGCAAGATGAAGCCGCGCACAAAACTCCGCCACCGGCATGGGACGAAGAACGTGGCCTGCATGTCTTCACCGGCGGAACTCAGCACATCATGTTCGTGCAAGATGGTGTTCGCGTGGCCGAGACCGAGTTGCAACCCGGCGCGGTTATACCCAGCCATCACCACACCGGCCCGCATCTGCTGGTAGCAGTCAGCGATCTCGACGTTCGCAGCGACGTCGAAGGCCAGGGCCCAATGCCAGGACACTTCAAGTCTGGTGACGTAAAGTGGCTCCCCGGCGGCTACACCCACACTGTGACCAACACCGGGAAGCAGGAAGCCAAGTTCGTAACCATGGAATTCCACTAATTGCTTTTCGGCTCAGGCAATCGCGGGACCTATCGGTTCGTGTTTGTCGTGCTTGACCGATCGGTTTACATCCTGCACGTTCGGCACGGATCGATGTTGCCACTCTAAGAATCAAAAGCAGCGGACAGCAGTGTCCGCTCTACAGCGGGATGTTTCCGTGCTTTTTCGGGGGGTTCTTGTCGCGCTTGGTTTCTAGCATCTCCAGGGCCTGGATCAGCTTTTTGCGGGTTTCGCGGGGTTGGATCACTGCGTCGACGAAACCGCGGTCGGCGGCTACGTAGGGGTTGGCGAAGCGCTCGCGGAATTCTTCAATCTTTTTTTGACGAACCGCGTCGCGGTTCTCGGCATTCTCCAGTTCGCGTTTGTAGACGATGTCCACCGCGCCCTCCGGGCCCATCACCGCGATCTCCGCAGTCGGCCAGGCATAGTTCACGTCGGTGCGAATGTGTTTGGAGGCCATGACGCAATAGGCTCCCCCGTAGGCTTTGCGGGTTATGACTGTCACCTTGGGCACGGTGGCTTCGGCGAATGCGAACAGCAATTTGGCGCCGTGTTTGATGATGCCTCCGTATTCCTGATTGGTTCCGGGCAGGAATCCAGGGACGTCTTCGAAAGTCACCAGCGGGATGTTGAAGCAGTCGCAGAAGCGGACAAAGCGCGCGCCCTTGATCGAAGCGTTGATATCGAGCGTTCCGGCTAGAAATGCGGGCTGGTTGGCGACGATTCCTAACGGCTTGCCGTTCAGGCGCGAGAATCCGACGACAATGTTCTTTGCGTAGTGTTCCTGGACTTCGAAGAAGTAGCCATCGTCGACTACCGCATGAATTACGTCTTTGATGTCGTAGGGCAGATTCGATTGATCGGGGACGATCTTGTCCAGCGCGGAATCGGCTCGATCGATGGGATCGGTGCAGGGCTTGCGCGGCGGGTCGTCGAGATTGTTCGAGGGCATGAAGCTGAGCAGCTCTCGCACCATCGACAGGCACTCAGCATCGTCGTGGGCTTTAAAGTGGGCCACCCCTGAGGTTTCGTTGTGCGTCTCCGCTCCGCCTAGCTGGTCTTTTGTGACTTCCTCGTGAGTGACCGTCTTGATTACGTCAGGGCCGGTAATGAACATGTAGGAAGTCTTGTCGACCATGAGGATGAAATCGGTAATCGCGGGCGAGTAAACTGCGCCCCCGGCGCATGGGCCCATGATGGCGGAAATCTGGGGGACGACTCCGCTATAAAGCGTGTTTCGCAAAAAAATGTCGGCGTAGCCGGCCAGCGACATTACGCCTTCTTGAATTCGGGCGCCGCCGGAATCGTTGAGGCCGATCATGGGTGCTCCCATTTTGGCGGCGAGATCCATGACCTTCACGATCTTGGCTGCATTGGCTTCGGAGAGCGATCCACCAAACACGGTGAAATCCTGCGCGAAGATGAATACCAGACGTCCCTCGATGCGGCCGTATCCGGTAATGAAGCCGTCGCCGTAGAATTTTTGCTCGGCCATGCCGAAGTCGTTGCAGCGATGCGTAACCAGTTTGTCGGTTTCTTCGAAAGTGGCTTCGTCGAGCAGGAATTCGATGCGCTCGCGGGCTGACATTTTGCCTTCTTTATGCTGCTTTTCGCGCCGTCGCTCGCCGCCGCCGTCCTCAGCAAGGTGGTCGCGCTTCTTCAGTTCAGCCAGTTTCTGTTCGAGGTTCATCGCGGGAGAATTATAGCGGGTTGAGCGGGATTGGGAGTGCGGCGGGTCGGTTTTGAAGGGCTGCTGAGCCTCGCTCGGCTGGACCCTTCTGCTTCGCTCAGGGCAGGCTCGCAACGGCGCCCGTCCTCCATTTGAAGCCCGACTACTCCATGCTGGAGCCGAGTGGCTGGTATTTATATTTCCTGCCGTCCCAATAGGTCACAGACGTGGCCTGGTCGCCGCCGGTTTCTTCAGCGAAGATTCCCATAACCGGTTTCTTTTTTCTGATGGCCATTTTCTTTACCACGACCTGCTTGAAGGGCAGATTCACGATGATGAATTTGGCTTTTGGAGTCGCGGAGCGCCAGGCGTCCGGGCCGAATCCGTGAATCACCAGCAACGAGTAACCGCGATGGTCTGGGTCATCGGAAGCAAATTGCGTGGTGATCTTGGGGTTGCCGTAGCCAAAAAAGCTGTTGTAGGGGTCGACGACCTGGAAGCCGTTTTCCGCCTGATCCATCATCGGGTTGGTGCACCGGGCCGGGATAACGATGTCTTCAACGCCATCGCTGTCCAAGTCAGCCATGAGCGGCTCGATTCCAATCAGCGAGCACGTCGCCCCGAATTCTTTTTGAACAAAATCATTGTCAACAGCTGGCTTGGCCGTCGCGGGCACAGACGCCGGCTGTGCAGCGAGCACGCCGCTCAGACACAGGCACAAAGTGAGGAGGCAAATAATCGGGCGAGGGAACATAAGAATACTTTAGACCGGATGGAGTATAGGCAACACATAAAGAAGAGGTCCGAGCAGCACGAAAGTCACATGCGGGAGGCAGAACTTCTGGCCTCAGCCTTCAGCCTTGAAATGCTCCCATCCCAGGGGACGGAGTTCGGAGGCTTCGCCTGCCTGCTTCATCAGGAGGACGCGCCTATCGCGCGTGATGTGGCCGATCTGGGTTATGGGAACGCCTGCAATTCGGGCCGGAATACGCTTCCCGGGGCGAACGGTGAAAAGTAGTTCGTAGTCGTCGCCGCCATCCAGCGCGAATTGCAGGTCGACTTCGCGGGCTGGTTTCCCGATGCTGGCGCATGGGATGGCTGGCGCGTGAATCTCTGCGCCAACTCGACTCTCTTCACAAATGTGCGCGAGATCCGTGGAAAGTCCATCGCTGAGATCGATCATGGCCGAAGCGAGTCCGTTCTCCAGTAGGAAGCGGCCAATCTCGATGCGCGGGATTGGATGGAAGTGGCTGGGAAAGTCAGCCGGCCGCAGTTTCCGGCCGGAAAATAGCATCTTCAGCGCCGCGGCCGCGCCTCCCAAGGCACCAGTCACATAGATTCGGTCCCCGCTGCGCGCACCGGAGCGCCGGATCGCTTTGCCTTTCGGAACCGATCCGACCACGACAATATCAGCCAGAACCCCACTCGGAGACTGGGCTGTGTCTCCGCCTGCAAGGCTCACATTGAACCTATCCGCCAGCTTGAGTAATCCCTTCATGAACTGATCAACCCAAGGTTGGCGCAAGTTTTGTGGCAGAGCAAGCGATAGAAATGCAGCGACCGGTGTGCCCCCCATTGCGGCAATGTCGCTCAGGCCGCGAGTCAGGCAACGATGACCCACGGATTCTGCAGGATGCCACTCGCGCCGGAAATGAACTCCCTCCAGGCTGAAATCCGTAGTAACCAGTGTTTGGTTACCGGCGGGGATTTGCAGGATGGCACAATCGTCCACGATGCCACTTACAACTCCTCGTCTTCGGACGGCCCGACCACGGATACGCGAGATCAACTGTTTTTCGGCGATCGGCAAGATGAACCCAATATAGTGGAATGGATGCTGGAATGGGCGAAATCTGGTGAAGAGTTAATCTCGAACCGCACCGGTTACCGAGGTAATCCGTCTAAGCATCGTTGACAACCCAGTCTTCCGTAACCCCGGCGACGTGCCCCGGGTCGTTGACAGGAGGAACCTACTTTGGTACCGTTGCGAAGCTGCTTCCAAAACACTCTGGCCGAGCTAAGTGCCGCATGCGGTTAGGATTGCAGGCACAAGAGATTTCGGACCTGACCCTGGTTCCGGTAGGACTGGGCGATTACTGGCCTGATTGTGAAGAGGGCACGGTACGCTCACAGCGGGGATCGGGTTGTATAACGGCGAACCTGCCGCTATACGATTACTTGGCAAAGGGAAAATATTGCGTAAGCGTTTCTACATACTTTTCGTAGCTCGCGGCGAGGACGGACAACTCCGTAAGATTCCGATCCCCGTCCACTATCTGTACGTGCTGGTTGTGGGAGCGGCGATCGGCGCCCTCAGCCTGACCGGCATTGCCAGCTCCTACATGCGAATGTTGCTGAAAGTCTCCCACTATAACGAGCTGCGCACCCAGAAGGATGAGCTGAAAAACCGCTATTCACGGCTGGAGCAGGTCGCCCAGGAAAGAGACATTCAGGTGGCGTCGCTGGGCTCACTAGCCAGTGAAGTTTCTTCGCTCTACGGTTTGAAATCGGATCCGGCGCTGGAAACAGGATCTTCGGATCACGTCCAGGATGCCCAGGTAAGTTCTTCCCTCGATCGCCTTTATGCGCTGAAAGACACCGCGCTGAGCGGCGCAGCTTCGACGGGGATCTCCCTCGGCCTGACCCGCGACGTGACGACTGCCGACTGGCTGCGAGCCAATTCCGCTCCCAACCTTTGGCCGGTGGAAGGTCCGGTGACGGGATCGTTCGGAGAGCGCATCGATCCATTCAACGGCGAGGGCGCGTTCCATCGTGGTATCGATATATCGGCTTCCTACGGTCAGCCAGTGATCGCTCCCGCAGATGGCGTGGTGATGTTCGCCGACTTCATGGGCGGATATGGACGAGCGATCGCCCTTGACCACGGCCACGGAATTACCACTCGCTACGGCCATCTTGCCAGCTACGCAGTTGTCCCCGGACAGTATGTGCGCCGCGGCGACACAATCGGATACGTCGGGTTGAGTGGTCGCAGCACCGGTCCGCACCTGCACTACGAAGTCCGCATTAACGACACCCCAGTCAATCCGCACAAGTTCCTGCGCCTGACTATGGCGCATGCCGGCGGGTTTGCAGCGGGAAGCTAGAAGAGGTCGTTGGTCGTTCGCCTGTGGTCGTTGGCTGAAACCGCAAAACCATCCAGATCCCGTTTGATATCGGACGGAACTTGCAGCCTTGACCAACGGCCAAGGACCGACGACGAACGACCCTTCTACTGCCTCAATCCCATCCAGCGCTCCGAAACTACGATCGAGTTTCCCGGATTCTGGGGATCGTAGCGAACCGACGTCGGCAGGCCGAGACGGCAAGAGTGCAGGTTGATGAGCTGCCGCAAATAGGTCACGTCCTGAGAGGCTTCGTAGGATACGCCGGCCACGTCATACTGAAAAATCAGAAAAGTTGCGGGCTTGCGTCCTTCAGGTTGCATCTCCTGTACATCAATGACGGTCCCGTCGGTAATGCGGCCGACGCGGTCGAGCCACGCTCGACGCGATCGTTCCACTTCATCGGGGCCCTTGGGCTTGCGACGCAGCAGGAGATACGCGGCCAGCAAGGCACTCGCGCCACCCAGGATCATGCTATAGAGGCGAATTGGAATCATGACTTCCGGAAAGAAACCACGCAGTCAACCGCTACAAGGTCTTAAACAGCATAAAGCCAGATGGCGAATCGCGGAAGAGGCTTCGTGATTACCAAGGGGGAGCAGAGTTCGGAGATTTAGGCCAGGCCTACGCGCGGCCCTTCTTCGCTGCCTTGGCAATGACTCCGGCTTTTTCCCAGGGACGCTTGGGTCGATCTGCAGCGGGCTTGTCGCGATTTTCGACGCGGTCGTAGTGGTACGATTCGCTGACCGTGCCGAGCGATTCGTTGTAGAGCGTGGGCAGGCCCAACCCTTCCTTTAATTCTTCTGTGAACTGTTGCAGGGCCTTCAGATGATCCGCGGTGGCCGGGACTTCGGTCTTGGCGGTTTTCAGAAACTGCTGGTATCCCTTATTCACCAGCTTCGAAATTTCGCTGCCAATCAGGTAGCCGGGATAAGCGAAAATCTTTACGCCATCGTCACCGTTCTTCTGGATGGCGGCCGATACGTTGTATTTTTTCAGGAACACGCGCGCTTGCGTGCCCGGAGCTTCAATCAGATCAAACCCGTGATCGCGCAGCCAGCTCAGCGCGTCTTCGTAAGTCCGTGCTTCCGTCGTGGATGCCATTTCGTCCTATAGTCTCGTCTAAGTTAGATGCGGATTCCGGGAAAAAGTAGGTTGTCTCGCATCTTCGGTGGAACCAATCAGTCTTTCTTATAATCTAATCAACCGTTGCGCACGATTAGTTTTGCCTCTGTGGGACATTACGTAGGTCACGGCCTTCGAGTTTGAAATGTATGCAGTCCTTGCCTCGAAAGATCGCGGAAGTGTCTGGTTCCACGGCACATGCCGACGCAAGCGACCGGCCCGGACCCGCTTTGGGACAGCGCACTGTCGATCGCATCGGCAACACTCCTTTACTTCGCCTGGCCCGCATCGGCACCGAGTTGCCTGGGGTTGAGATCCTCGGCAAAGCGGAATGGCTCAATCCCGGCGGCTCGATCAAAGACCGCGCCGCTGCCAACATCGTGGCCCAAGCGCGGGCTGCTGGCAAGTTAACATCCGGTAAAATTCTGCTGGATTCGACCAGTGGCAACACCGGCATCGCTTACGCCATGATCGCCGCCGCGCAGGGCTTTCCGGTGACGCTGTGCATGCCGGAAAATGTATCGGTCGAACGCAAACGCATCCTGCACGCCTACGGCGCCAACATTATTTATACCGATCCTGCCGACGGTTCCGACGGCGCCATCCGCATGGCCCGCGAACTGGCTGCGAAACATCCCGACCTTTATTACTACGCCGACCAGTATTCCAACGACGCCAACTGGCAGGCTCACTACCATGGCACAGCCAACGAAATCTGGCAACAAACGGAAGGACGGATCACTCACTTCGTCGCGATGCTGGGCACCAGTGGAACTTTCGTTGGCACGACGCGCCGTTTGAAAGAATTGAATCCACGCATTTGCTGCATCTCGCTGCAACCGGACTCGGCCTTCCACGGAATCGAAGGCACTAAGCACATGGCCAGCGCCATCGTGCCGAAAATTTATGACGCGGCGCTCGCTGACGCCGATTTGGGCATCTCTACCGAAGACGCCTACGCGATGGCCAAGCGCATGGCTCGCGAAGAAGGCCTGCTGGTGGGAATATCGGCGGCTGCGGCAGTGGCTGGCTGCCTGCAACTGGGGCGGTTGTTGAAGAAAAACGAGCGGGCTGTCTTTGTGGCCATCCTGCCTGACTCGGGCGACAAGTATTTGAGCGAGAGATTCTGGCAGGAGGAGTGAGACTCACCACAGAGACACAGAGTCACAGAGAAGAACGAAGAAGGGAACATCTCTGTGACTCTGTGTCTGTGGTGAATGGTTTGATTTGTGTTGAAAATCGACCAAAGAAATTGCGACGCGTTACGCCAGCATGGCGAGGAGACCTATCCTCACGAATGCTGCGGAGTGTTGCTTGGGCGGATGGATGGCAACGAACGCGTCGTGACTTCCGTTGCCCGCGCCGGTAACACGCGGACGGATTCCGCACACAATCGCTACAACATCGATCCCAAAGACTTGATCCGTATCCAGCGCGAAGGTCGTGAACGCGGCGAGGATATCGTTGGCTTCTACCACTCGCATCCCGACCACCCCGCGCGCTGGTCTCCGACGGATCTCGCGGAAGCGCACTGGTTCGGCTGCTCCTATGTAATTACCAGCGTGGAAAAAGGCAACGCGGCGATTACGAATTCATTCGAACTTACCGGCACCGACGAGGGCGACAAGAAGCTCGCGGACGAGAAGATCGAAGTGGTTTGAACCGAATCGTGTAGGGCGTTAGCGGCGGCTTTGACTTCAGTTTCTTTACGTGCAGAAGTGCTGTACCGTCATGCCCGAAAAGTCAAAAGCGGCGGACGAGAGTGTCCGCCCTACACGAGCCTAGTGAATCCGGGAGGCCTCTTCCGGCATCCTTTATCGGGATGACGAAGATCAACATTCCCACACCCTTGCGGCAATACGCCGGCAAGCATCCGACAGTCGAGGTCGACGCCGCTACCATCGCCGACGCCCTGTCCGGGCTAGTTTCCAAGCACCCGGACCTGCGGCGGCATCTTTACACCGACGACGGTAAACTCCGTTCTTTTGTGAATGTTTACCTGAACGACGAGGACGTCCGCTATCTGCAAAAAGAGGCCACCGCCGTTAAAGACAGTGATACTATTTCGATAGTGCCTTCGATCGCCGGAGGCCGGTGATCCTGATGTCCCAATTAACGACTCGCGGATGGGCCACACCTCGAATGCCCCACCACAGCGCCAGCTGTTGTTGTCCGTTGTGTTGTTGTTTCTAGTTGTCCGTTTCGAAATCATCAAAAATCAAGTTCTGAACAGAGGTTTTATGGCAACCAGTACACAAGCCAA
>DATNHO010000042.1:0-14060 GCA_035604895.1 Terriglobales bacterium
CGAGTTTATGTTTGATCCTCACGTGCCGTTGATTGTGCGCTCGCTCAGTTTATTTCATGTAGCGATGCCGGTGGTTTTGCTTTGGGCCGTTTGGCGGTTGGGGTATGACCGGCGCGGTTGGAAATGTCAAACGCTTTTGGCATGGGTCGTGGTTCCCATCAGCTATTTCTGGCGGCCGCAATTTGATGTGAATTGGGCGCGTGGGCCATTCTTTCGCGAGCAGCATTTAGTGCCGGGGATGGTGTACTTGGCGGTTTATCTGGTGGTTATTCCGGGGTTCGTTTATTGGCCTACGCATTTGGTTTTGCAGTGGTGGGCGCAACCCGCTCATGGCCTTAGGGGCTAAAGCCCTCATTCTTGGTGGAACGGCACGGCTGAAGAGATGTCGAGCCCCAGCGGCTAAAGCCGGAATCATTGTCAGCGACTTACGGTATGCCTGAAGGCATACCCTGATACGGACCGAGAGCGTCTCCGCAGTGGCTGAAGCCGTGCACTTCCCACCGTGACCCGAGCGGAATTTATCAGTTAGCATCTGGTCTTTCGCCCCGCTGGGGCTTGTCTGGTTCCTACTTTTTCCCACGGCTTGCGCCGTGGGCTGTATTCTTGCGCCGCTTCGCGGCTTTGCGCGGAGCGAGTTTCACTGCTTCGGTCGGCGCTTTTGCTTGTGGCACAATCTCGTGGACGCGACACCCGCCCTCCATCGATAGAGCGTCCTCGCTGTCACGGTTTGGTGTTGGCGGCGGCTAGCGCTTGTTGCGTTGCTTCCAGCAGGGCTTCTGGGCCTACCGGTCGGCCGGTGGCTCGCTCCATCCAGAGGTCGGGGGTGATGCGGCCCATCTTGGCCATGCGCTCGAACTCTGGGCCGATGCTTCCGGCCTTTTTCATTTGTTCTTCAATCTGAAATGCGATGGTGTGGCCGATTGGGTAATCGGGGAGATAAAGGAACGAGTCGATCATGTGGGAGTAGATTCCGAGCAGGACGACATCGTTCTTGTGGAAGACGGGTGCGTAGTAACGGTTCCAGATGTCTTTCGAGATTTGCACCGTGGCTGCGTCGAGCTGCTTTGGTGTGGCTTGCGGATGGTCGTACATCCAGTGCCAGACGGCCATATCGACTAACGCTACCCCTCCAATTTCATAAGTGCTCCAGAAGTCGTTCAAAGTCTTTTCGCTCTGACTTTTGGCGTCAGGTGCGGGCAGCCCGAGCAGTTCGAGGTCGTGTCCCTGGAAGACGAAGGCGAGGGCTTCGGTGAACGCTGTGTTGGGCACTCCTTGCAGCAGGGTGAAGTCGTTGTCGTTTAGTGAAAAGGTTTGTTCGACGTTGTGTCCCATTTCGTGGACGGCGATGTTGAAACCTTTGTAGTTCATGCCGGCTTTTTCTACGCGAGTGCGCAGGTGGGCTTTTTCAGAGCGCATCGACGAACCCATGGCATGACCGGAGCCGCGGGCTGGGTCGACGATGATGTTATTGGCGACGTACTGGGCGCGGTCGGGAGCGAAGCCGAGTTTCATGAGCAGGTTCGGAATGTCTTTCTGGTAAGCCTCAGCGGTCGGATATTTTTTCGAAACGATCTCGTCCAGTTGCGCCTCGGTGTATTGGCTGCCGGGACGAAAGCCGTTGTACCAGATGTCGAATGGCTCGAGCGGGCGGCCGAGCCGGGATTGAATCAGCGTTGCAGTTTGCGCGACCAGCGGGGAACCCAAGACCTGCTCCAGCATGGCTTTCACGCGGGCTTCCGGAATTTCGCGGTCCTCCTGAAAGCGGCGATCGATCAGAGTGGGTGCGGTTGGAGAATACGGGTCAGCCTTCCGAGAGGCGTTGAAAGTTTTCAAGAGCGTGGCGTATCGCGTGTCAGGTTCGGGCGCATTTGTGATCGGGCGATTGTCGGCTTTCGCATCTGAATCTTTCGCGGTTGTGGGCTTGACTTCGTTCGAGTAGGGATTCCAGTCGACGGCGGGATTGTTGATCACGATTTGTGGGATGGTCTGGCTGACGATACGCTCCATCACCTGCTGGATCATGCGCTGCTTTGCGGGACCGCCTTGAGTGTCGGAATAGTCGGCCTTGATTTCATCGCGCAGGTTCCAGTGGCTCAGGAGGCGCATTTTGGGCGGGAAAAGACGCTGGCCCTGGGGGTCGATGAGGTGATGCATCCAGATGTTGTATTGGGAGATGTATTGTCCGGATTCGGCGCCAGCTTGCGCGATGGCTAAGTTGACATCGGCGGGAATGCGTTTGTCGAAGCGTTGCGCGAGGCGGGTTTCAGCCCACTGGCGGCGGGTCCAGTTGGGTCCATCTTTCAGGCGTTCGTCGAGCGTGGTGAGCGGGAAGTTCAGCAGAACCGTGAACGCGAGTTTGTTGCTGAAGAAGTCGTCGAGCACGTGGGCGGAGGGATCGTAGCCGGCGAAAACTTCGTCGAAGGGAAGAACCGGGCCGAGATCGAGATCGGATTGCTGATTGAACTCGCGGTTGATCTCGTGCATGTGGCCATCGAGTTGTTCGAGCAGGCTCTGAAAGCGGTTGAACATGGTGTCGAGCGTGGCCTGGTCGCCGGCGAAGTTGGTGTTGACGAAATCTTCAAAGGTGGAAGCATCGCCATCGTCCACGCGCCAGAATTCTGCTACCTGATGGAGACCGCGGTCGATGCGCGCGCGTTGTTGAGTACCGTACTTCGATACCAGTGCGTCTTGGAGTTTGGCGATTGAATTGTTCATCCACGAGGGCGCGGCGGATGTCTTGGCGGGGGTGGGCGCGTTTTGCATCGGAATCTCCTCTGAACAGAGTGGTAGTGCGGCGCATGCGATCACGGTGGCCAGTGTTAAATAGAGGCGTGCTTTCATTTCCTGCTCCTTAGTGCCGAGTCCGGCTGTGGATAAGGCAACGAATTGCTGAACTCGGAGATGTCGGTGGGCGCGTAATCAGGGAATGGGAGCTTGCGATTTTCGCGCCATTGTTCGACTTCGTGCGAGACGGCTGCGCTTTTTTCTTTGTCGAGACCGCGGTCGCGGCCGAGATACAGAGTGCGCGATGGCAAGGCGAGGCTGGTGCCCGAGGCTTCGAGGATGTCCATGATTCGGAGCAGGAGGTCTTCCTGAATGGCGAGGAACTCGGCGTTGTCCCGGGTCAGCACGTAGCAAAATATTTCCAGAGTCAGCGAGCTGTTGTCGTATCCGATGAATCGGATTCGCGCGCCGTCGGTTTCGACCTTGGGATGCTCGTAGAACAGGCGACGAATTTGAGCTAGAACGTAGCGCAACTGGTCGGCGGAGGTCTCGTAACGCAGGCCCAGCTTGGTGTTGAAAAGGATCTTGTCACGACGGCTCAGGTTTTCCACGTTCATGGTGGCGAGCGATCCGTTGGGGATGGAAAGCTCGGTCCGGTCGGGAGTGCGGATGCGAGTGGAACGAAGGCTGATGTCTTCGACTGTGCCGACGCGGTCGCCGAAGCGGCAGACGTCGCCGACCAGGATGACTTCATCGCTGAGCAGAGAGACGCCGCCGAAAAGATTCTCCAAGGTTTTTTGCGCGGCGAAGGCGATGGCGATTCCGCCGATGCCCAATCCGGCGAGGGCTGTCGTCATGTTAAAGCCGAGCGTGCCCAGGATCAGGAAGATGGCGAGGATAAAAATCATCACCTTCAGAATGCGTTCGCCGAGCAGCATGAGCGAGCCTGCGCCTCTGCGACCGGAGTAGATTGCGCGTTCGCGAACCCGGCGAGTCAGTTGCTGGAGAATTCGCCACAGCAGCCAGTTGAAGCCGATGATGAAGCCAATCCCAATGGTGATTTGGTAATAGTGCCGCTGTAGCAGCGGCAGGTGGAGGTACCTCACCAGAATGCCGTGGATGGCGGTGCCGAGCACTAGCCAGAGCGGGTTGGAGATGGCGGACCAGACCAGCTTGCGGGGTTGGCTGCGATCGTGCCACAACAAATATCGGAATAGCGCCAGGCTCTGGAGAGCCAGCCAGCCCAGACCAGCGGCGATCGGAATGCCGATCAGGATGGAGAGCCATTGCCAGATGGGCATCCCCAGCAACTGGTTGTGCACGAGGAATCCGGGGAGGCGGGTTTCGGCTTGGCGGACTTGGAGTTGATCGTAGAGGTCGGGGATTTTCGATAAAGTATCCGAGGAGATGAGCCAGATTTTCGCGCCTCCGGGGTCGGAAACGCGGACGAGATCGAGATCGGCATCAACGTCGCCGGCGGACAGAACTCCGACGCGCTGCCGGTCGAGCGGGACGTCTTCTTGCGGAGTGCCCTCGGGTTGGTTGCTGATGCGGCGCAAGTTGCCGCTGAAGGCGCGATCCATGACTACTTTGAGCTTGGTCGCGAGTTCGTCTCCCTGGGCGGCGCGCCGGGCGTTAGTCATCTGCAGATACTGGGCTGCGGTGGAATAGTTTCCAGCCTGTGCGGCCTGCAAGAAGCCAAAGACGGCGCCGCTGGGCGTGTCACGGCCCAGTGGGTCCTGGGTGGCTTGCTTCGCGGGCGTGGGCGCAGACGCGCCGGCCTGCGTGGGCAGCAACTGACCCGCCGCGACCGTAGAGATTGCTATATAGAAGAGAAGCCACTTTGCTCGAGTAAAAAAAGAAGGCATGGTTTCTTCTCCCGAGGATGCTGCTGAAATACACGCGCCCGCGATTGGTGCCTGCGTGAAGCGAGAGTTCATTGTACCGAAACAAAAGCCGCCGTCGCGGAAATGGGTTTGAGTTCTACGGGCGTTTGGGCCGGTATATGTCGGTGCTGGTGCCGAAGAAGACTTCGGCGGAATTCATTAACGTTTCTGAGAGCGTGGGATGCGGATGGATGGTTAGCGCGATGTCTTTGGCGAGAGCGCCCATCTCGATGGCGAGGACTCCCTCGGCGATAAGTTCGCCGGCACCGACGCCTACAATTCCTACGCCCAGCACGCGCTCGGTTTGGGGATCGATGATCAGCTTGGTCATGCCCTCGGTGCGGTCGATGGTCATGGCGCGTCCGGAGGCAGCCCAGGGGAATCGGGGCACTTTGATTTCGCGGTTTTCCTTTTGCGCCTGAGTTTCGGTCAGGCCGCACCAAGCGATCTCTGGATCGGTGAAGACGACGGCGGGGATGGCATTGGGCTCGAACGCGACTTTGTGTCCGGCGATGGCTTCGGCGGCGGTGCGTCCTTCATGCGTGGCTTTGTGGGCCAGCATGGGTTCGCCAACCACGTCGCCGATGGCGTAGATGGCAGGGTCGTCGGTTTGCAGTTGCTTGTTGACCTGAATGAATCCACGCTGGCCAATTTTGACTTGAGTTTTTTCCAGGCCGGGGATTTCGGAATTCGGCTTGCGTCCTACTGAAATCAGAACCTTGTCGAACAGCTTCTCTTTTTCTTTTACTTCGGGGCCGTCGAAGGTTACGCGGATTCCGTTCGGTTCGTCTTTCACCGCGGCGACGGTGGTATTGAGCAGGATGGAATCAAAAATCTTCTCCATCCGTTTGTGCAGGGGAAGGACGAGATCACGATCCGCGCCGGGCAAAAGTCCGGAGAGCATCTCGACCACGGAGACTTTCGAGCCAAGTGCGGCGTAGACTGTGCCCAGTTCGAGACCGATGTAACCGCCGCCGATCACGAGCAAGGTTCCGGGTACTTCGCTTAGATCCAGCGCGGAGGTTGAATCCATCATGCGCGGGGTTTCGAGTTTGAGGCTGGGGATGATCGCTGGGCGCGAGCCAGTGGCGATTACGATGCGGTCGAAGGTCAGCGAGTCTTCGCTTCCGCTGGTTCGGCTGACGCGCAACGTGTTCGAATTTTCAAACGCGGCTTTGCCCTGGATGTATTCGACTTTTCTTTGTTTCGAGAGGATGCCCAGTCCGCCGGTCAATTTCTTGATCACGCTTTCTTTCCATGATCGCAGGCGGGAAATGTCGATCTTCGGGTCAGCGTAGTCGATCCCCCAATTCTTGGCATGGCGGGATTCGTCGATCAGCTTGGCAACGTGGAGCAGTGCCTTCGAAGGGATGCAGCCGCGGTAGAGGCAGACGCCGCCGGGATTCAGTTCCGGGTCGATCAGCGTGACAGTCATTCCGAGGTCTGCGGCGAGGAATGCGGTCGCATAGCCGCCGGGTCCTCCGCCGATCACTGCAATGTGTAAGCTGGTCGTGTCCGCCATTGTTCTCGCTCTTTGCTTTGTTTAGAAATACTCAATTTTAGAAACACTCACCGCGCCTGAGATGAATCGGACACGATCAACTGCCGGCCGGAGATATCAATGGTGAGGACCTTGCCCAGCCAAAAGTCGAGTCCGACCACGCAATCGTAAATTATGTCGGCGAAGGTTGTGGGTGCGTTCGCAATCGCGATCTGGGGTGCAGCCGCGAGCGCGATCTTCGGCAGAGTCGTCTTGTAACGAACGGTTGTGACCCCGTCGGAGTTTTTCTGCTCGCGCTTCTTCACATCTTTCCCGTCTTTGTCGATGGCAAGCGGCGCCATGAACCGCGTAGCTACGGTTGCGTTCTGGCTGCCGGTATCGATTTCGCATTGGCCGGTCTGATTGCCTATCAAAAAATCTGAGAAAAGGTCGAGCGTAATGCCACGCAGCTCGTCGAACTTCAGCGGAGATGTCTTTCCTGTCTTGCGGCGTTGCGCCAGAGACTTGGCGGTTTCGAACACCAGGACTTTGTTGACGAAGTCGAGAGTAAAGGGCTGCTGGCGAAAATCGTTGACCGAAACAATACCCTCAATGTGCAACTGGTCAAGCATATCCCACGCGCCAGCGACGACATTGCTCCTGACCACCGGCCCCACGGAAATCTCGGAAACGGTGAAGAGCGGAACGTCGAGGCGATCACCCCACATGCGGAACGCCGTGAATTTGCCCGCGGGCGTGCCGTGCAACTTCTCAACTACGCTGGGTGCTAGAACATCAAGGCCGGCGCCCGTATCAAAGATTACGTGGGCAGAGATGGTTCCACCTAAAGTGGCAGGGATCATCACAAGACCTTCGGGGCTGATGGTGAATGGAATCTCGACTGGCTTCTTGGAAGCGAGCCCGGGCAGTGCGATCAGCAAGACGAGAACAACCAGGGTATTTCGCATCCGGAATATTTTCCGATCTGAATTGAAAAGCCAAACTCTCATCCCTGAACTGACAACAAGAACGGTTGCTCAAAAGCTTCCGCGATCCAGCGCAGGAAGCGGGCAGCATCGGCGCCGTCGATCAAGCGATGGTCGTAAGACAAAGACAGCGGCAGCACCAGACGCGGTTCAAACTTGCCGTTAAGCCACACCGGTTCCATGCTGGACCGCGAGAGGCCGAGGATTGCAACCTCGGGATGATTCACGATGGGAGAGAAGCCTGTGCCACCGATTCCGCCGAGGTTGGTGATGGTGAAAGTGCCGCCTTCCATTTCCGCGAGCGCGAGCTTTTTGTCTTTGGCTTTCCTGGAAAGCTGTGTGAGTTCGGCGGCCAGCTCGACGATGTTTTTCTTGTCGACATCACGAATGACAGGCACCAGCAGGCCGCGGTCGGTATCCACGGCGACGCCGATATTGATGTATTGCTTGTAAACGATCTCGTCCTTTGCCATGTCGATACTGGCGTTGAACTGGGGAAAGATTTTCAGCGCGGACGAGCAGACTTTTAATGCGATCGCGGTAACCGTCATCTTGCCGCCGGCCTCCTGCACTTTCGGTGCGAAGCGAGCACGCAGGTGCTCGAGTTCGGTGATGTCGGCTTTATCGTTTTGAGTGACATGCGGGATTGTGGTCCACGCTTGCCAGAGATGTTCGGCGGTTTTGCGACGTACACCGCGGATCGAGACGCGCTCGACCTTTCCCCACTTGGTGAAGTCCGGCAATTCCGGCGCAGCGAATTGAGTTCCGCGCGGCGCTTGCGCAGCCGCTGCCGCGGAAGCGAGCAACGACTTCGAATACGCCTTGACGTCGTCTTCGCTGATGCGGCCGCCGGGCGCCGTTCCCTTTACGTTGTGAATGTCGATGCCGAGTTCACGCGCGAGGCGGCGGACGTGCGGGGCTGCGGGCACGGGTTCGCGATGCTCGCCGCCTGCGACCTTGTCAAGCTGCGGGGGCATGGCGAAGCTGGGCAGCAGGGGCTGCGGTTGATCGGGTGGGAGCGCCTGTTCTTCCGTTTTGCCTTCGGCCTGGATGGCAGCCTGGAAAGCGAGACGTGCTCCGTGCTGCCCGGAGACGTGCTCGACGGGAACGTGTTTCGGCCGATCCTGTTGTGGAGCGGCTCCGCCTTCGAGCGTGAAGATGACTTGGCCGACTTTGACCTTCTCTCCTTGCTTGACTCGAACTTCCTTGACCACTCCGCTGATTGAGGAAGGCACTTCGACCACAGCTTTGTCGGTTTCCAGTTCCATGACCGGCTGGCCTTCGGAAACTTTGTCTCCGGGGGAAATCATCAGGCGTACGAGATCACCTTGCGTGATGTTTTCGCCCAGTTCCTGGAGTTTAAATTCCGCGGCTGTGGGCGGCGCAGCGCGGCGCTCTCTTTGGACTGTCGGTATTGGGTTTTCGACTGGGCTTCCTTTTGTGGCCGAGGCTGACGCAGCGGCCTGCTGCGCTTTGGGCTCGGACACTTTCGCGGGCGAGGGCGCCAGCGCCACACTTCCTGCGCCATTCTCGAAAGTGAAGATGACCTGGCCGACTTTGATCTTCTCGCCCTCTTTAACGCGAATCTCTTTTACCACACCGGTTATGGACGACGGCACTTCGACGACGGCTTTCTCGGTTTCCAGTTCCATCACCGGTTGGCCTTCGGTGATGCTGGCGCCGGGCGAAATCATCAGCCGGACGAGATCTCCCTGATCGATGTTTTCGCCGAGTTCCGGTAGCTTGAATTCTGTCACGTAGCTTTCTCTCCCTTAGCTGATGGCCGGGTTCGGCTTTTCCGGATTGATCCCCAGATCCTTGATCACTTGCTGGAGGATCTCCCTCGTGATCTGTTTATCGCGTGCCAACGCGTTTAAGGTTGCGAGCACAATGTGCTTCGCATCGACCTCAAAGAAGTCGCGAAGCGAAGGCCTGCCCTCGCTGCGGCCAAAACCGTCGGTGCCCAGGGCCACCAGCGGACGCGGTACCCACTGCGCAATCGATTCCGGAAGCACCTTCATGTAGTCGGATGCGGCCACGAAGACTCCAGGTGCCTCTTTCAGACACTGGGTAACGAATGGCACGCGGGGAGTTTCGCCGGGATGCAGCATGTTCCAGCGCTCGCAGTCGTTGCCATCGCGATAGAGCCGCTTGTAGTTGGTGACGCTCCAGACGTCCGCGGCCACTCCGTATTTTTCTTCCAGAATCCGCTGCGCCTTGAGCACTTCGAACATGATGGTTCCGCTGCCGAAAAGTTGGGCGCGCAGCTTCGTATCTTTCTTTTCGGATGCTTTGAAACGGTACAGACCTTTCAGAATGCCGTCCCGAACTTCCGCCCCGTGCGGCATTTCGGGCATGGGCAGCGGTTCATTGGTGACAGTTAAGTAATAGAAGATGGATTCCTGATCCACGTACATGCGCTTGATACCGTCCTGAATAATAACGGCGATCTCGTAGGCGAACGCGGGATCGTAAGCGAGGAGATTTGGCACCGGCAGTGCCAGCACGTGACTGTGACCGTCCTGATGCTGCAAGCCTTCGCCGGCAAGAGTAGTGCGGCCGGCGGTACCTCCGATCAGGAAGCCGCGGGTGCGCATGTCAGCGGCGGCCCAGATCAGATCGCCGATGCGCTGGAAGCCGAACATCGAGTAATAAATAAAGAACGGAATGGTGTTGATTCCGTGATTCGCATAGGCTGTGCCGGCGGCGATAAACGAGCACATTGAGCCGGCTTCGGTGATGCCTTCTTCGAGGATCTGTCCGTCCTTGGCTTCCTTGTAATAGAGCAGCGTGTCCATGTCGACCGGCTCGTAAAGTTGGCCGACGCTGGAGTAGATGCCCACCTGGCGGAACAACGCTTCCATGCCGAAGGTGCGAGCTTCGTCGGGAATGATGGGGACGATCAGCTTGCCGATCTCGGGGTCGCGCAGCAATTTTCCCAGCAAGCGGACGAAGACCATGGTGGTGGCAACATCGCGGCCCTCGGTGCCTTTATAAAATTCTTCGAAGTGCGATTCGGAAACCGGAGTAATCGGTTTGGCGCGGACTTTTCGTTCCGGGAGATAGCCCCCGAGTTGCTTGCGCCGCTCTTTCATGTAGGTGATTTCGGGGCTGTCGTCCGCGGGGCGATAGAAGGGTGCATCATGCAGTTCGGCGTCGGGGATGGGAATCCCGAAGCGCGAACGAAACATTTGCAACTCGTCGTCATTCAGTTTTTTCTGCTGGTGAGTAATGTTCTTGCCTTCGCCCGCTTCACCCAGTCCGTACCCTTTGATGGTCTTGGCGAGGATGATGGTTGGTGAGCCTCGGTGTTCTACTGCGGCTTTGTAGGCGGCATAGACTTTGATGGGATCGTGGCCGCCCAGTCGCATGCGCGCCAGTTGTTCGTCCGAGAGGTGCTCGACCATCTTGAGGAGACGCGGGTCGGTGCCGAAGAAACTGTGCCGGAAGTAGGCGCCGCTCTCGACGAAATATTTCTGATACTGGCCATCGCTGATCTCGCCCATGCGCTTGACCAGCAAGCCGTCGCGATCGCTGCGGATGAGGCTGTCCCAGTCGCCGCCCCAGATTACTTTGATCACGTTCCAGCCGGCGCCGCGGAAGATGGCTTCGAGTTCCTGAATAATCTTGCCATTGCCGCGGACGGGGCCGTCGAGGCGTTGCAGGTTGCAGTTTACGACGAAGATCAGGTTGTCGAGGCGTTCGCGGGAGGCCAGCGTGATGGAGCCGAGGGACTCAGGTTCGTCCATTTCGCCGTCGCCGAGGAAGGCCCACACTTTGCCATCGGTCGACAACTTCAGTCCGCGATTTTCGAGATAACGGATAAAGCGAGCTTGGTAGATGGCTTGGATCGGTCCGAGGCCCATCGAAACCGTAGGGAACTCCCAGAAATCGGGCATGAGCCAGGGATGCGGATAAGAAGATAGACCGCCCCCGGGTTTCAGTTCGCGGCGAAAGTTCTCCAGCTTTTGCCGGGGGATGCGGCCCTCGAGATAGGCGCGGGCGTACATACCGGGCGCGGCATGGCCCTGGAAGTATACGAGGTCGCGGTCGCCGCCTTCGGTTTGGGCGCGCAGGAAATGGTTGAACGCGACTTCGTACAAAGTGGCGGCTGAGGCGAAAGTCGAGATATGCCCGCCGATTCCCTCTTGAAGCTTATTGGCGCGCACGACCATGGCCAAGGCATTCCAGCGCACCAGGCTCTTGATGCGGCGCTCCATTTCCTGGCTGCCGGGAAATGGCGCCTGCTGAATCGATGGAATGGTGTTCTGGTAGGGGGTGGTGGCCGTGAACGGAAGGTTTACTCCGGCCGCCCGCTTGGCGTGCAAGGACAACTGCTGCAGCAAGCGTCCGGCGCGCTCGGGGCCGCCTTGGGCTAAAACGTAGTCGAGGGAATCGAGCCATTCCCGGGTCTCGAGCACTTCCAATCCATTCGTCTGGGTCTCAGCCACGTCGGATGTCTCCATTTATGAGTCGGAATATTCCATGATAGACAATCGCGCGGAATTTTGCTGGCGTACAGTCGGTTGAAGTTGGTAGGAGGATCGAATTTTGTGCGCAAACGGGAATCCTGCGCCAGCCCGGCGTCATCCATACCACCGAGCAGGCACAGTTTGCACTTAATTGCCGGTCGTGGACAGTACTCATCCGCAAAGGCCCGCATCAAAGTCAGGCAGAATAAAACCAAATCAAATTCGAGTTGAACAGGAGAAATCCCCATGGCGAAGAAAACTGCTTCCAAACTTAATGCCCAGCCGCGCATCCATCAAAAAGCGCGGGAAATTCAGGAGTATGGCACCGTAACCCATGCGCTACCTTTGGAATTGGAGGAGCCGGTCCGTCTGGAGATGACGGAAAGACTCAACCTATTGCTTGCCGATACCATAACCCTCCGCGACCTCTACAAGAAATCGCATTGGCAGGTTGCCGGTCCGACCTTTTATCAGCTGCATCTCCTTTTTGACAAACATTTTGGCGAACAGTCGGAGCTGGTGGACACTATTGCCGAACGGATTCAGTTGCTCGGTGGCCTTAGCATCGCCATGGCCCACGATGTGGCCGAAACGACCCGAATCGAGCGCCCGCCCAAGGGGAGGGAAGAAGTTCCGGTGCAGATATCCCGGCTGCTGGACGCGCATCAGATCATTCTCCGGGATTGCCATGAGCTGGCGAAACTAGCCTCCACGCTGGGAGACGACGGCACCAACGATCTTGTGGTTAGTGACGTATTGCGCACTAACGAGCTGCAAGTCTGGTTCCTAAGCGAGCATCTCGTGGTCATGCCTCTGGTGGAAGCCGACGATAGCTCCGCCGCCGCAGACTGATACTGATGTAGATGGCAACGGTTGATTGGGGGCTGGTCTGAGACCAGCCCTCATTTTTTTTGTTCCTTCGCGACTGCCCTGAATCACTTGACTTCATCGAAAGCGGCGTGCAAGATGGAGGCACTTTGGGAGCTCGTGGGAAGCTCTGCGATCCCAATCCTGATTTATTTACGAATTCGGAACAAGCGGGTGCGCCGAAGCTGACTCGTCGGCGCTGCTGACGTCAAGCGGAATTTGCTATTAATAAATGTAATTTCTGACGCTGTAGACGCCTCTAAGTTGCTATTATTGCAGTTACTTCTGTCGATGTGTGGGGGGGCCAATGTTTCCAGGCGGACAGAACTTGCGGGTGCTGCGTGAGCAACTGGGATTGACCATGAGGGATGTTGAAAACGCCAGTACGCGGATTGCGCAGAAACGCGCGAATGATGAATTTGTAATAGCCCCGAGCCGGCTTTCGGATTTCGAGACAAAAGGAGTCATCCCCAGCATCTACCGTTTGTATTCGCTGGCGGTGATCTATCGCCGGGACATTCGGGAACTGTTGTCGTGGTACGGGGTTGATCTGAATGGAATGGCCACGGACCTGGACTTTGTCATCCCACCGAAGTCGCATGTTTCGGAAGCTTTGGCGAATCTCTCCAGTGTTCAAATACCGGTTCGCCTCGATCCCAGCTTCGATCCCAAACGCACCGTGAACTTTGGACGAATGGTAGAACAATGGGGGCAGGTGCCCTTGGCCTACCTGGCGCAGTTCGCTACCTGCCAGTACACGTACGGCTATATTGGGAGCGACGATTTGACCATGTATCCGATTCTGCCGCCGGGGAGTTTCGTGCAGATCGATGAATCCAAGGACAAGGCGGTTGATGGGGGCTGGAGGTCAGAATACGAGCGGCCCATCTACTTTGTGGAAACGCGAAACGGCCATACCTGCTGCTGGTGCACGATGACGCGGGAGGAGCTGATTCTGCAACCCCACCCGCTGTCCCCGGTTGCGGCGCGCGCTTTGCGCTACCCCCAGGAAGCGGAGATCATCGGCCAAGTGGTTGGGGTTGCTATAAGGTTGGGGGATTGGCGTCCGCTTTTGGATTCTTCAGCAAACTCGAAAGCGCGTGAAGTACTGAACTGAGGTGCCGCGCAGAACCGGCACCAGGTCCCTCAGGCAACAGATTCGGGCTGGTGGCGGCAAGTCGGTCTATGTAAGCGTCGGGCGGAATGCCAGCCGCCTCGCTGGATTGTCTCGCATCTTCCACCAGCTTCCGGATGGGCATAGCCAGGATCTTGGAAAGCAGAGAGCGGTGCGTTCTCCTGAGGGCTCTCTTGGCTGCTAAATCCCCATAAACGCGGGTAAATCCCCAATGCTCGTAACTCCCTGCCTTATCCCGTAAGCCAGAGATATATTCCAGCTTGTTCAAGCAGCCGATGAAGGCTCTCAGCGTGGTTTCCTGGAGGTCTTCGATTGCCGAGTGCAGGGTCATTTGTTACGTTTTTGGAACTAAGAAATTACTTGAGTGCTCTGTTGCAAACCGCTGTCGCCAATACATTATCACGGGGTAATCCATCATTGGAAAGGAATTCACACCGTGAAAATGAACCTACGTTGGTTGGCTGTTGCGCTGTTTCTGACCAGCATTTCGTTACCTGCAGCTCTGATGGC
>DATNHO010000043.1:0-23160 GCA_035604895.1 Terriglobales bacterium
TTGTCGGCTTCTACGACGGAGTTCTAGTGGGATCGAACGCCCCGGCGCGCAGCAATGTATTGGTCAATGTCAGCGATAACACCCAGGCGTGCAACGGCGTGTGCTCCCGGGCTCCGGTTAACATGCTCAAGGCCTCGGCCACGAACCTTGCGGATTCGAGGCCGCGTCAACATCTTTCCGGGTGGGCCACCATTTAAATCACAAGTGAAATGGTTTTGGATGCAAAGTAGATGTCTCGTAACAAACTAAATAATTAGTTGCTAAAAGAAAGGAACAAACAACATGAAAGTGCAAATCACAACCGCCTGGAAGAAAACCCTGGGCCGCATCGCTGTATCCGTACTCGCAATCGCAGCCCTCGCGTCCCTGGTAACCTACGAAGCCGCAAAGCCCATGTCCGCGCGCGCCGCCGTCGGCGCCCCAGCCGCCGCGCCGCTCGACGAGAGCAGCGTTGGAGCGTTGCTCTCGCTCGACCAAGCCATGGAAACCCTGGCCGCCAGAGTAACCCCAGCCATCGTCAACGTCGCCGTCACTTCAAAAAGCAAACAAGACAACGCCACCGACCAGCAAATGCCCGACGACATGAAGCAATTCTTCGGTCCAGGTTTCGGCCAGTTCTTCGGGCCGCGCAATCACCAGCCGCAGATCGAGCATGGCATCGGCAGCGGAGTTATCATTTCGCCCGATGGCTATATCGTGACCAACAACCACGTAATTGATGGCGCGGTGGACATCCGGGTCACGATGAGCAATCGAAAGATTCTCACCGCCAAACTGGTCGGCGCCGACCCGCTGACGGACCTCGCCGTGATCAAGGTCGACGGAGGCAGCCTGCCCAGCATTCCGTGGGGAGACTCGACGGTGCTGCGTCCCGGCCAGACTGTCCTCGCCTTTGGAAATCCTTTCGGCTTTCGCTTTACCGTAACGCGCGGCATCGTCAGCGCACTGAACCGCCCGAATCCGTTCTCGGATAACGCGCGCAAGCCCGGCGAATTCATTCAAACCGACGCTGCCATCAACCCCGGAAACTCCGGCGGCCCCTTGGTGGACGCGCGCGGCGAAGTGGTTGGGATTAACACCTTCCTCATCTCTTCGTCAGGACAGTTTGCCGGGATGGGCTTCGCCATCCCCACGCAGATCGTGAAGCCCACCGTCGATACTCTGATTCGCGACGGCAAAGTCACTCACGGCTACATGGGAATTGGAATCAGCGATGTGACCCCGGAGAACGCAAAGTTCTTTAACGTGAACGATGCCAGCGGCGCGGTCGTAACCCAGGTCGAAGCGGATTCACCCGCGGCCAAGGCAGGACTGAAAGTTGGTGATGTCATCGCCGAACTCGACGGAAAGAAAGTAAGCGATGCTGGCGATCTTCAAGTCGAGGTTGGACAGCGGCGTCCGGGCACGACCATCAAGCTGGAAGTGGTTCGCGACGGCAAGACCATGAACCTTCCGGTCACACTAGAAGCGATGGACAGTCGTGACAAAGGAAACAATGAAACCGGCGAAGCCGACCACGGCAAGATGCACTGGGGCATCGGCCTCAGCGACATGACCCCGGAAATTCGCGAGCAACTGCAAGCGCCTCGCGATCTTCACGGCGCCGTGATCGAACAGGTGCAGCCCGGCAGCTCGGCGGACAACGCCGGTTTGCAGCGCGGAGACATCATCGTGCAAGTCAACCGGCACGATGTGCAATCCGCCTCTGATGTTCAACAGGCCTTGGGAAGCGTGGCCAAAGGACACGATGCGATCTTGCTGGTCTGGTCCAACGGCGGCAACACGTTCCGCGTGCTGCATGCCCCCGAGGGTTCGTAGGCAGCGAAAAACCAAAGTTCCACGTGGAACGTAACTCAAGGTCAACCGGCCTTGTGTTCCACGTGGAACACTTTGTTTTGTTGCAGCTCGTACGACTTGACGGGCGAGACGCCTGTCCTCGATTGGCAATGTGGCGAGACCCGGGCGAGGGCGCCTGCGCCACGCTGCCAGACTTAGGACACTGGATACTGTTTTAGAATGCTGAGCCGGATCCCAAGAGGCTGTAGAGGAGCACCACCAGGACAATGCCGGTGAAGACCATGTACATACGATCGTGTTCGGCGGCGAATCCCCAGATGGAGAATGCTACGCGGGCGACCGGGGTAGCGATGAGCAGGAGCAGACCGAATTGAATAATGCCGCGGCCGCGTAGTCCGTAGGCTTCGCGGACGATTCCGCTCAGGCTTTTCAGGTCGGAGGGTTCGCCCTGGAAGACGCGGTAGTTGGCCGGGGCGCGGCCATGCCGTGCCAGGTAGATTACGCCGCCGACGAAGACCACGAAAGCTGAAAGCGAGACGCCAGTGCGGAGCAGGTTGCCGACAATTTCTTCGATGGTCTTGTCCGTCCAATGAAAGGTCATGGTTGTTTCAGATTCCTCCGGTCAGGCCTTTGTAAAGCATCTGCACGCCTAGCACAGCAATCACCACGCTGAAGACGATTCGCAGCACTCTGGTTTCTGCCTTGATCAAGATTTGGGCACCCAAGAGTGAGCCGGCCAGGACTCCCAGCATCACGGGCATGGAGAGGCCGGGATCGACGTAGCCGCGGTTGAGGTAGACACCGGCGCTGGCCGCGGCGGTGACACCGATCATGAAGTTGCTGGTGGTGGTTGAAACTTTGAAGGGGATTTTCATGGCCTGATCCATGGCCAGGACTTTCACTGCGCCTGAGCCGATGCCGAGCAGTCCGGAAAGCGCGCCGGCGCCGAACATCAGGCCGAAACCTGTAGGCACGCGCTGGACATTATATTGCCGCATGCCGCCCTCTTCCGAGGGGAAAGTTCCATTCATTCGAAGTCGCGTGGCCAGGGGATCGGGGGGAGAATTGCGTTCAGCACGGGTTCGCGGCCTTCTTGAGAGGTATGCGGAGTAGAGAAGCATGACTCCGAAGATCATGGCTAGAGCTTTGGTGGAGACGAAGGCTGCCAGGAACGCACCGGCCAGGGCGCCGACCGTGGTCGCGATCTCGAGGAACATTCCGATGCGGATGCTGGAGAATCCCTCTTTCACGTAAGCGGCGGCTGCGCCGGATGAGGTGGCGATCACGGAAACCAGGGAAGCGCCGATGGCGTAGCGGATGTCTACTTTGAAAAAGAGAGTAAGCAGGGGGACGAGAACGACTCCCCCGCCGAGACCGGTAAGCGATCCCAGGAGACCGGCTACGAACGATCCTGCGGCCACCAAAATGGTGAATTCGAGAATATTCATCGCGCCCGCAAAGCCCCCGAAGAAAGAGTGTGCCACATTTGGGTGAGATAGCAGTGTAGCGCGGAGAGAGTAGGTGCTGTCAGCTTGGGCGTTTTGCGCCCTCCCGCTCTAGCTTTGCTCGGCACCAGACCTGGCGTTCGGTACCACGCGTGCATAGCCAATTCATTCAAGATTCATGGAATATTCATCAATTTTTAATAAACGGCAGCTAGTATCAACGGTCCCACAAAACCTGCACGGGAGACCAGAAGAGTCGCCCCAGTTTTTTTGTCGCTTGTCATCTTGAATGATTCGGGAGGAGAAATGAAGCACGGAATGGCTTTGGCTTTGGCGTTGGCTTTGGCGCTGGTGGTTGGCGCTTTCGCGGCGCCGGTACCGCAAGACACGACCGCGGGGAGCAGCAAGAGCACCAAGAAGAAAGCGGTCGCGAAGACGTCTGCGCCCAGCGTTTCGGTCCAGCTCAGTGAAATGAAGCTGGCGATTGATGCGCAACAGCGGCAGATTCAACAACTCATGCAACAAGTACAGAGTCGTGACGCGGCCATCCAGCAGTTACAGCAACAGGTGGGCCAGGCCCAGAGCGCGGCGAGTCAGGCTGCGCAGAAAGCCGATACCGCGGCTTCGCAAAGCGCACAGCAACAGCAGGACGTTGCGGCGGTGCGTACCGACGTGACTGACTTGAAACAAAATGCCACCAATGCTGCGCTCTCCTTGCAGGAGACGCAGAAGAACATCCAATCGAGCCTGGAGAGTCCGCTTGCGATTCATTACAAGGGGATCACAATAACTCCGGGAGGCTTTCTGGCGGGTGAAACCGTGTGGCGCCAGCATGCGCTTGGTTCTGACATCAACACGCCGTTCAACTCAATCCCGTTCAATGGCGCCGCACAGAGTAATATGTCGGAATTCTTTGGGTCCGGGCGCCAGTCGCGTCTCTCCGCATTGGCGGAAGGCAAACTGAGCAGCGCCAAGCTTACCGGCTACTTCGAGTCGGACTTCCTCGGGGCTGGAATTACGTCGAACAACAACCAGAGCAACAGTTATGTTTTTCGCGTAAGACAAGCATTCGGCCAGGCTGCGTTGACTGACGGCTGGAGTTTTACCGGCGGGCAAATGTGGAGCCTGGTCACGGAAACCAAGAAAGGCGTTGACAATCGCAGCGAAGCGTTGCCGATGACCATCGACCCGCAATATACTGTGGGCTTCAGCTGGGCCCGGCAGTATGGTTTCCGGGTATCCAAGGACCTCAGCGACAAAGTCTGGCTGGCTTTCTCGGTGGAAGATTCGCAGGCGACTCTTGGTGGCCACGGCGCCAGCAACAACTTCGTCCTCGGCGAGCAGGGAACGAGTGGCGGTCTTTATAACCCGACCGCAAACTACTCTTTCAATCCCACACCTGATTTTGTCTTCAAGACTGCTTTCGAGCCGGGATGGGGGCACTACGAAATCTTCGGCTTGATCACCGACTTCCGCGACCGCATCTACCCGTTGGGAACTGCAACGAAACCTTCCGCTACCGGCGCATTTAACAATTCAGAACTTGGCGGGGGTATCGGCGCCAACATCCGCGGGACGATCGCCAAGCACTTCGACGTCGGCCTGCACTTCCTGGGTGGCAATGGCATCGGACGCTACGGCACGGCTGGGCTCTCGGATGTGATTGCGCGTCCCGATGGCGTGCTGGTTCCGCTGAGGAACTATCAAACCCTGGGCACTTTGGAATGGCATTCCACCAGGCTCGATGTGTACGCCAATGTGGGCGGTGAGTATGAATCCCGGGATTCGTTCGTCAATTCTTCTGGAAAGGGCGTTGGCTACGGATCGCCGCTCTTCAATAACTCAGGTTGCGGCACGGAGACGCCGCCAGCCGCCACCTCGACCAGCGTTGCCACGCCCACCGGAGGCACCGCCAGTATTCCGACTCCTGGCTCAGTGGGTACGCCTCTGACCGGTGGGTTTAACCCTGGCGGTCTGTCCAACTGCAACGGAGACACGCGCAACATCCTCGAAGGCACCATAGGGTTCTGGTATCGTTTTTACACGGGCCCGAAGGGCAGACTTCAGTGGGGACCGCAGTACTCCTACATCGACCGCAATACCTGGCGCGGCGTGGGTGGTACTCCGAACGCGACGGAAAATATGTTCTTAACGTCGTTCCGCTACTACTTGCCGTAAACCATAAGCCCCGTCTTCGCGCCGATTGTAGCCGCAAAGGCGGGGTTTTTCTGTGTTTTGAAGACTAGGCTACTGGCAGGGTGAAGTAGAAGACTGATCCGTGGCCGGGTTGGCTGGTGACGCCAATCTTTCCGCCGTGGGCTTCAACGATTGCCTTGGCGATCGCCAAGCCCATGCCTGTGCCTTGAACTTGCAGGCGCTGATCTCGTCCGCGATAGAATTTTTCGAAGATCAAGGATTGTTCGAAGTCGTCGATTCCGGGGCCCCGGTCGGCGACGCTGGTCATCACCATCCGATTGCCAAACTCTCCCGTGATTTGAATCGGAGACTCCGGGGAAGAATATTTGGCGGCGTTTTCCAGCAACTGGGTTATGACCTCGGTGATGCGGCCCTCGTCCATTCGGACTCGTGGCAAGCTGCTGGGCAGCCGGACCTCGATGGGGTGCTGTCCGAGCACGGGTTTCGCTTTTTCCAACGCAGCCTCGACGGCTTCGTCAATCGGATGCGCACCTAGTTGAAGCTCGAACTGATTGGCATCGAGTTGTGCCATCTCAGCGGCTTCGCCGACGAGGCGATTCAAGCGGTCGCTTTCCTCGTTGATTACAGTGAGCAGTTCGAGGCGTTGAGCTGTGTCGAGTGCGGGATTGGAGAGCAGAGACGTGGCCGAGGCCTTGATGGCGGTCAGCGGCGTGCGGAATTCGTGGGTCACCGAGTCGAGCAGCGCGGAACGCAGTTGTTCGCTCTCGCGGGCGGCCTCGGCACGGCCGAGTTTTTCGATTGCACCGGCGCGCTCGATCGCGATAGCAATCAGGCTGCTCATCGCTTCCAGAGTTTCACGGGAAAGAAACGTGCCGGAAACACCCATGCTGCCCACGACCCGCACACCCATCCGAAGAGGCATGAACGCTACGTGCTTTTCAGGATCGGTCATGGGTTCGCCGCGCATGCAAACCAACTGCAGATCATGCAGCTCCAGGTCATGGATCGCCGGACTTGAGCGATAGACATCGGGGCGGTTGGGCAGTGAGATGGCCGCAGCTTTGACTGCGAGGCCCTCCACAATGTATCGCGGGATTGCGTTGAGGAGTTCGACCACATTGTCGCTGGAGAGGAGTTGCTGGCTGAATTTATAAAGGCGTTCCGCTTCTCTGCGCCGCTCGTTGGCACTTTGCGCCTCCCGGCGAGCCCGCTCCGCTAGTTGACTTGCAATAATCGCCGTGACCAGAAAAGCAAACAGGGCGACCCAATTCTGGGGATCAGCAATGGTCAACTTCCCAATAGGAGGAAGAAAGTCGTAGTTGAAGGCCAGGGCGGCGAATAATGCCATAAAAACCGCCGGTCGCAGTCCCCAGTTCGCCGACACGATCAGCACACCGATCAGAAAAGTGAGCGCGACGGTTGTGTGATTCACTTTGATTACAAAGTGGTAGATGAGAACGATAACCACGACGGCGGCTACTGTCGCGGCATAGCGTAGCACCGATTTGAAAGGCCGTTGGTTCACGCCGCCGATTGTAGCTGATCTTCTTCCACGGGGTTAGGGGATAGAGGGTCATCGACAATTTCCGTCGGCTCGACGACAATAGCCGCGATGCCCAAAACTCCTGAGCAATGGCTGGAAGAGGCTGATCCCGCGAAGAAGGGTGGCGTATTCAAACTTTTCCTGGGCTATGCGCCGGGCGTGGGCAAGACTTTCAGCATGCTGAGTGAAGCCATTCGCCGCCACAGTCGAGGTGAGGACGTGGTCATCGCTGTGATTGAAACTCACGGCCGCAAGGCGACTGCTGAACTCGCGGCGCAGCTCGAAGCGGTTCCTCGAAAGAAGCTGGAATACAAAGGCACGGTTTTCGAGGAGATGGACGTCGACGCGGTCCTGGCCCGAAAGCCAATTGTTGCGCTGGTCGACGAACTGGCGCACACCAATGTGGAGGGCAGCAAGCACGGCAAGCGTTATCAGGATGTGCTTGAGTTGCTCGACGCCGGCATCGACGTGCTTTCTACCATGAACATTCAGCATTTGGAGAGCGTCACGCCTACGGTGCAGAGCCTTACTGGCGTCACCGTCCGCGAGACGGTGCCGGACTGGGTGCTCAAGCGAGTGAATGAAGTCGTAATGTCGGATCTCACGCCCGAGGCGCTGCAGAACCGAATGCGTCGCGGGGATATTTATCCGCTGGACCGGGTCGGCCGCGCTCTGGGAAATTTCTTTCGCCCGGGCAATCTCATCGCGTTGCGTGAACTGGCGCTTCGCCAAGTGGCGCAGGCTGTGGACCAGAGCCTGGAGTCCTATCGCGAGAAGGATGAAGCCAGCGGAACCGTGGCGGTGCGGGAACGAATCGCGGTATGCATCAGTTCCAACCCCGCGGCGCAGTATTTGATCGCGCGCGGCGCACGCATGGCTCAAGCCATGGGCGGCGAACTGCACATCGTTTACGTGGATCTGGGCCAGGACAACAACGAAGCCAACCAGAAAACGCTGGCGGCGAATCTCCAGTTCGCCGAAAACGTGGGCGCGCAAACCACTAAGCTGAAGGGCAGCAGCGTGGCCGAGGTGGTAGCTGAATTCGTCCGCGACCGACACATCACGCAAGTTGTATTCGGACGCTCGGCTACGGGCGGATGGAGAAAATATTTGTACCTCACCGCTATCAACAAGTTCCTGCGCGATGCGCCCCCGGTGGACGTCCACATTGTTACGCAGGAGCCATCCTGATTCATTCATGAACGAACATCGCCGTATTCTCGTAGTGGACGACGAGTCCCAGATCACGCGTGTCCTGCGCACCAGTCTCTCCAGCCAGGGCTACGACATTCGTGTGGCCAACGACGGCGAGACCGCACTCGAGATAATGAAAGACTGGACGCCGGATCTGGTGATCACCGATCTTTCCATGCCCAACATGGATGGGTTGGAACTATGCCGGCGATTGCGGCTCTCAACCCAGATTCCCATCATCGTGCTCTCCGTTCGGGGCGAGGAAAAGATCAAAGTTCAGGCGCTGGACGCCGGCGCCGACGACTACGTGACCAAGCCGTTCGGGATTGAGGAACTGCTGGCACGGGTGCGTGCCAGTTTGCGCCGCGCTCCAGTTGCTGAAAACGGGCAAGTCTCACTGATTCAGATTGGCGATTTCCGGATTGATCTGGCAGCTCACAAAGTGGCGGTCCGTGGTCGCGATGTCCACCTCACGCCCAAAGAATTTGATTTGCTGGTTTACCTCGCGCGCCATCCCGGCAAAGTCGTCACCCATCGGACGCTGCTGAGCGCAATCTGGGGTGGGCAGAGTACGGAACAGGTCGAGTATCTACGCGTATTCGTCGGCCAACTGCGCAAGAAGCTGGAACCGGAAGCGTCGTCACCGCGCTACATCGTCACCGAACCCTGGGTTGGGTATCGCTTCGAACCGGGCGAATAAATACCCTGTTTTCAAACTGATCTCGTCCTAACGAACATTCTACGAACTCTTTATTCAATCCTTACGGGTTTCATTATCCAATCAGATGAGTTGAAAGGAATCTTATGTCATCGATTCACAACGTCTGTGCGGAAGACTTGGCAAAACTTTTTCATCATTACCGCGAGGCTCTCGCACATGATTTCCACGGTCGCGCCAGCCGAGAAGCAGAATCCTCCTGGGACCAGGCACCCCAAAACGAGCGTAAGTTGATGATCGCGGCCGCCCGGCTGACCTTGCTGGAATTGGCTGCGACTTCCACGGAGGTACCAGCCAACCGACAATACTTCGCTAAACCGGGCGAGGCAGATTGGGGCTGTTAGGATTCTGTTGGCGGTTCCCGAGTTGGTCCTCTTTACGAAATCTTTACGAACCGTTTACGCCTTTTTTACGTCCGCGCTTGTGAAATGACTTTCGCGGTGTCTTCCTGACAACTGTGTCCGGACAGTCGGAATGAAACTGGTCTTCACATTATTGTGTGCAGGCGCGGTGGTTTTCATGCTGCGCTTTCTTGCCGCCCTTCTGAGGGAGCGGAAGAGTCTGTCGCCGCGACCGATGAGAGTTTATTTCGCGAAGTTCAATCCAGCTAAGCGACGTGGAGAACTGATAATCATGAATTCCAAGAGCTATGAGCACAAGTCTGCATTAGGAACCGGCAAGCGGGCGGCCTTCATCATAGTGGCCGCATTGGCACTGACGCTACCACTTCATGGCCAACATACAGCGAGTGACGTTCCAGCCGCCGCTTCGGTGTCGGCCAACCCACAGGCGAGCGCAGCGACTCCTCAAAGCGAGCAAGAGATCGTGCAAGAGCTTGCTGCCATGAAAAAGCGAATCGAGCAGCTCGAACTCGCGCTCAAGCAGCATGAGTCGGCAGAGCAGCCTACGACGGTTGTTCAAACGGCAAAGGCGAGCACGCCGGTTGCACCTTCTCCGACCGTTGCAGCGGCGAGCACCGCCACCCCCGCAGTTCCGTCGGAGGCCGCATTGTCCACTGCGGATAGTTCTCCGGCGGCTAAGCCGGCTAAGGAGGAACCATTCGCGTTCGCTGACTGGACCTGGCTCAACGGCAACGCGCGGACCAAAACGCCAGCCTTCGATTCAAAGTTCTTTACGCCAGAAATCCGCGCCGACGTTGACTATATCTACGATTTGAACCATCCGAAGGATGACACCATCGGCGGGTCCAGTGAGGTCTTCCGATCTAACGAAATTAATTTGACGCAGCTTGGCGTCGGTGGCGACTTCCATTATGACAATGTTCGTGCCCGGCTGATGACCCAGTTCGGATTGTATTCAGAGACGACGCCGCGCAATGACGCAAGTCCCGCGCGCGGCCAGTGGAACCTTGCCGACGCTTATCGTTACGTCTCCGAGGCCTATGGCGGATACCACATCAACGCTTTGCATGGCATCAATGTTGACGCAGGAATTTTCATGTCTTACGTCGGCCTTTTTAGTTATTACAATTTCGACAACTGGGCCTATCAGCCGTCGTATGTTTCCTCCAACACGCCCTGGTTTTTCACTGGCATGCGGGTACAGATTTTCCCTACCTCACATTTGAAGATAGAGCCCTGGCTAGTTAACGGATGGCAGTCGTATGGGCGGTTCAACGGTCGAATGGGAGTTGGAGGGCAGATCTTGTGGCGTCCAAATGGATGGCTCTCAGTTCTTGGGAATCAGTACGCCCTAGGTGAGGATGCGCTGAACACCCCGGGCCGCGTGCGTTACCACACCGACGACAGCATCGAGGTCAAATACTACGATCACCCAGAGCGGATGTTGAGCAAAGCTGCCTTTTCGTTGACTGGCGATCTGGGATGCGAACACGGTGGTGGTGTGAGTTGCTACGGCGATTCGGCAAAGGGGCCAAAGCAGGATTTTCTTGGCTTCATGCTCTACAACCGACTGTGGTTCCACAAGGACCTTTACGGCCTCACGGTCGGCGGTGGCAAGATCAACAATCCAGGACGCTATCTGGTGTTGTTGCCGCCCATCAATGGCGCGACCGCCGCTTCTGGGACGCCCTACTTTACTGAGAATCCGGGCGACCCGTATAAGGCCTGGGATATGTCTGGAACATTCGATTACATGCCAAGCCAGTACATTACTTTCCGCTGGGAGTTCGATCACCGCGCGGCCAATGTGCCGTACTTCTCTGGATCCGGTGGCATCACGCCCACAGGTGGCAATACCGGCGCTCCGGGTTCCGTGGTGCCAGGATTTACTCCAGATCTGGTCAAGGACGAGAACCGGTTTGACCTGGCCATACTCGTCAAGTTTTAGTGATTGCGTAGTGCTGAAAGGATTGCCCCTGTGCGAGACGTAATTTTCTTAGTGGTAACGGTGGCGTTCTTCTTGCTTGCCATCGGCTATGTGCGATTCTGTGATCGGATTCGCTGAGGTGAAATGCAAATGAATCTTGAATCGATCCTCATGCTGGCCGTCTGCGTCTTGTTGATGGTCTACCTGCTTTACGCGTTGTTGATGCCGGAGAAGTTCTGATGACCGCGAATGGTTGGATTCAGATACTCGTGTTTCTGGCGCTGATACTTGCGGTGACAAAACCGCTGGGTGTATTCATGGCCCGGGTTTTCAACCGCGAACGCACGTTCCTTGACCCCGTTGCCCGACCCGTCGAGCGCTTACTGTACCGGGTGACCGGCGTCGACGAGAACCACGAGATGCGTTGGACGGAATACGCCGTCGCCATGCTGATGTTCAGCGGTGTTTCGATGTTGCTGTTGTATCTGATCGAGCGGGTTCAGCAATGGTTGCCGTGGAACCCGCAGAAGTTCGGCGCGGTGGCTCAAGACCTGGCTTTCAACACCGCCGCGTCCTTCACCACCAACACCAACTGGCAGAATTATTCGGGTGAGGCCGCGATGAGCTATCTCACCCAGATGGCCGGGCTCGCCTATCACAACTTCACCTCTGCGGCCGTCGGCATTGCGCTGGCCATTGCGTTTGTCCGTGGGATTGCTCGACGGGAGAAGGAAACTATCGGCAACTTCTGGGTGGACATGACGCGGGCCACGCTTTGGCTACTCGTCCCAATGTGTATCGTCTACGCCATGGCTCTGGTGTCCCAGGGAGTTGTGCAGAACCTCAAGCCGTACGACACCGTGAAGTTGGTTGAGCCGCAGCAAGTCCAGAAGACCGGAGCGGACGGAAAGCCGATGGTCGGCCAGGACGGTAAGCCGGTGATGGACACCGTAACGTATCAAACCATCGCGCAAGGCCCGGTTGCGTCCCAGGAAGCCATCAAGATGCTGGGGACGAATGGCGGCGGTTTCTTTGCTGCGAATAGCTCGCATCCGTTCGAGAATCCAACCCCGCTCAGCAACTACCTGCAGATGCTTTCAATTTTCGTGATCCCCGCGGGTTTGACCTATACGCTCGGTCGCATGACCGGCTCGCCGCGCCACGGATGGGCGGTATGGGCGGCCATGGCTTTCTTGTTTCTCGCCGGAGTCACAACCGCATATTGGGCCGAGGCGCGTGGTAATCCGCTGCTGAAGGGAGCGGATCAGCAGGTGAGCACGTTGCAGCCTGGCGGCAACATGGAAGGCAAGGAAGTCCGCTTTGGCATTGCAGACTCCGCGCTGTTTGCGACGGTGACGACCGACGCCAGTTGCGGAGCGATTAACAGTTGGCACGATTCCTTCACGCCGCTCGGCGGAATGGTGCCGCTGGCCAACATCATGCTCAGCGAGACCGTATTCGGCGGCGTAGGCGCAGGGCTGTACGGCATTCTGATCTATGTTGTGCTGGCGGTATTTATCGCGGGACTGATGGTTGGCCGCACGCCGGAATATCTGGGTAAAAAGATCGAAGCCTACGACGTGAAGATGGCCATGCTGGTCACGCTAGTTTTCCCTCTCGTGATTCTGGTGCTTACCGCGATCTCGTCCGTGCAAGGCTTTGGCACGTCCAGCATCAGCAATCCCGGCCCGCACGGCTTAACCCAGATTCTGTACGCCTTCACGTCCATGGCGGGTAATAACGGCTCAGCTTTCGGAGGGTTGAACGGAAACACGCTCTGGTACAACACCTCAGGCGCAATGACCATGCTGATCGGCCGATTCTTCATGATCATCCCCATGTTGGCCATCGCCGGCAATCTTGCGAAAAAGAAATACGTTCCACCGTCGCTGGGGACGTTTCCAGTAACCACGCCGTTGTTTAGTGTGCTTCTGGTTGGCGTAATTCTCATCGTCGGCGCGTTGACATTTTTCCCGGCACTGAGCTTGGGTCCTATTCTCGAGCAACTGTTGATGTCGGTCGGCAAGACTTTCTGAGGAACTATGGCAGATAGGAAATCGAAATCGATCTGGGACATGAAGATTGTGCGCCGCGCGCTCCTTGACTCGTTGGTCAAGCTGGATCCGCGGAACATGATGAAGAATCCGGTGATGTTCGTTGTCGAAGTGGGCAGCGTAGCCACGAGCGTTCTATTGATTCGCGACGTGCTGCGGCATCAGGGAGCGTTCGGCTTCAATCTCCAGATCACGCTCTGGCTCTGGTTCACGGTCCTATTCGCAAACTTTGCCGAGGCGATGGCCGAAGGCCGGGGCAAAGCTCAAGCCGATTCTCTGCGCAAAGCGCGAGCCGAGACAATTGCCAATCGCCTGCTGCCCGATGGAAACGTAGAACAGATTGCCAGCTCCAAGCTGCGCTCCGGCGATCTGGTGAGAGTTGTCGCCAGCGAGTTCATCCCCAGTGACGGTGAGATTCTTGAGGGCGTGGCCTCGGTTGACGAATCCGCAATCACCGGAGAGTCTGCGCCGGTAATCCGCGAAGCCGGGGGCGACCGTTCTGCCGTGACTGGCGGTACGCGTGTGCTCTCCGACTGGCTGAAGATCAAAATCACGTCCAACCCGGGCGAAACCTTTCTTGATCGCATGATCGCTCTAGTGGAAGGCGCCGAGCGCCAGAAGACGCCGAACGAAATCGCGCTCAACATTCTGCTGGCAGGACTGACAATTATCTTTCTGCTCGCCGTCGTAACTCTGCAGCCATTTGCCATTTACTCCGGTTCGCCGCAAACCGTATTCGTGCTGGTGTCGTTGCTGGTGTGCCTGATTCCGACAACCATTGGTGGACTTCTCTCTGCCATCGGAATTGCCGGCATGGATCGCCTCGTGCAACACAACGTGTTGGCCATGTCTGGTCGAGCGGTTGAAGCAGCAGGTGACGTCAACACGCTTCTGCTCGACAAAACTGGAACCATTACTCTCGGCAACCGGCAAGCATCGGAATTTGTTCCGGCCCCTGGAATCACCGAAGCACAGATGGCGGACGCTGCCCAACTTTCTTCCCTGGCGGATGAAACTCCCGAAGGCCGCTCCATCGTCGTGCTGGCCAAGGAACGCTACGGTCTTCGGGGCAGGGAACTAGCCTCGCAGGAAGCCACATTCATTCCCTTCACGGCCCAAACCCGCATGTCGGGTGTGGACATGGATGGCCGCGAGATTCGCAAGGGCGCCGTCGATGCCATCACAAAATATCTCACCCAGCACGGCACAGTTCTTCCGAGAGAAATTCAAGCTGCCGTCGAAACCATCGCACGCTCGGGAGGAACGCCGCTGGTGGTTGCTGAAAATCGCCGCGCTCTCGGCGTGATTCATCTTAAGGACATCGTGAAGGGTGGAATGCGCGAGCGCTTCGATCAGCTTCGCGCTATGGGCATCAAGACCGTGATGATCACCGGAGACAATCCGCTGACCGCAGCCGCTATCGCGCGTGAAGCCGGTGTCGATGACTTCCTCGCAGAGGCGACTCCAAAAGACAAAATGGATTTGATCCGCAGCGAGCAGAAGCAAGGCAAGCTGGTGGCGATGACCGGTGATGGCACGAACGACGCGCCCGCTCTGGCGCAAGCCGACGTGGGCGTGGCTATGAACACCGGTACACAGGCGGCAAAAGAAGCGGGCAACATGGTCGATCTCGATTCCAATCCGACCAAGCTCATCGAGATCGTGGAAATCGGCAAACAGCTGCTAATGACCCGGGGCGCGCTTACGACGTTCTCCATCGCCAATGACGTTGCCAAATACTTCGCCATCATTCCCGCGATGTTTGCCGCGACTTTTCCAGTCCTGAATACGCTGAATATCATGCAGCTCAAGACTCCGCAATCGGCGATTTTGTCGGCGGTCATTTTCAATGCGCTGATCATTGTTGCGTTGATTCCCCTGGCCCTTCGCGGAGTGAAGTATCGGCCCATGGGAGCCGCCATTCTCCTGCGCCGCAATCTCTGGATCTACGGCGTTGGCGGTATCATTGTGCCGTTCGTTGGAATCAAGTTGATCGATATGCTCATTACCCGCGTAGGGATGGCCTGAGAGGATTGTCATGAAAAAGAATTTGATAACTTCGGTGCTGATGACGATCGCCACGACGGTTCTGCTCGGAATCGTTTATCCCCTGGTGGTTACGGGACTGGCACAATTATTTTTCAAAGACAAAGCGAATGGCCAGCTAATTACACAGAATGACAAAGTCATCGGTTCGCGCATCATCGGCCAGGCTTTCGTCGGTCCGGGATATTTCCATTCGCGGCCTTCCGCTGCGGGAAACGGATACGACGCTGCGAACTCCAACGGCTCCCAACTCGGCCCTACCAATCAACATCTAATCGACCGGGTGAAAGGTGACGTTGCAAATGCGCAGGCGGATAATCCGGGGCGGCCCGTACCGATTGACTTAGTCACGACGTCGGCGTCCGGGCTCGATCCCGACATTTCCCCCGCGGCAGCTGAGTTTCAAGTTTCACGAGTTGCAAAGCAACGCGGAATTTCTGAAGCCCAGGTAAATCGGCTGGTTGCGGAGCACACGCTGCAGCGCCAGCTAGGCCTGCTCGGAGAGCCGCGCGTTAACGTGCTCGAACTGAATCTCGATCTCGACGCCAAGTTTCCGAAGAAATAGGGAAGTGATGGAGGATGGGCGTCCCCGCCCGTCCAGCCGGGGCAGGCCGCTCGCCCTCCATTGGAAATGCGCTCCGAATGCTAAACTTTCAAGCGTGGCCCGCATCGCTTATCTGGAATGCACCAAGTGTGGCGTGTCGATTGACGCAGTTCGCCCGCAGACAGTTTGCCCGAAAGACGGGGGCGTGCTCTACGTCCGCTATAAGCTCGCCGCGCTGAAACCCAAGTTCACAACCGCTTCTCTCGCTGGACGTGTGCCTACCATGTGGCGCTACGCCGAAGTTTTGCCTGAGGCTGATCCCGTTTCGCTGGGCGAAGGCTTCACGCCGATGCTGCGCTCTCGCGAGTTCCCCAACGTCTACATAAAGGATGAAGGGTTAAACCCGACTGGTTCGTTCAAGGCACGCGGTATGTCGGTCGCAGTCACGATGGCGAAATCATACGGTCTAAAAAAGTTGGCCGCTCCTTCCGCAGGAAACGCAGCGAGCGCGCTGGCAGCATATGCGGCCGCGGCCGGCCTTGAGGCCCATATTTTCATGCCCAAAGATGTGCCACTGGCGAATCGAGTGGAGTGTGAAAGCTACGGCGCGAGCGTCACGCTGGTGGACGGCCTGATCAGCGATTGTGCTCGCATGGTTGCGGAGAGAAAAGACAAAGAAGGCTGGTTCGATGTTTCCACGCTCAAAGAGCCTTTTCGGGTGGAAGGCAAAAAGACGATGGGCTATGAGGTCGCGGAACAATTAGGATGGCGGATGCCGCAGGGAATCATTTATCCCACTGGAGGCGGAGTTGGCTTGATCGGCATGTGGAAAGGGTTCGAGGAGATGCAAGCCCTGGGCTGGATCGGCGCTGAGCGTCCGCAAATGATTGCCGTGCAAGCGGCAGGTTGCGCTCCCATCGCGAAGGCGTGGGACGAGGCGAAGCCCAGCGCTGAATTCTGGCCGAATGCCGCCACTGTGGCGGCTGGCCTTCGCGTGCCCAAGGCCTACGGAGATTACTTGATTCTCGATATTCTGAAAAAAAGCAGCGGCGTGGCCCTCGCCGTGACCGACGATGAAATCATGGACGCGTTGCGGCAGTGGGCGCGGGCGGAAGGAATATTTGCCGCGCCGGAGGGAGCGGCCGCGCTGGCCGCGTACCGGAAGTTGCGCGCCAGCACTTTCTTTGGTCCGGACGACACCGTGGTGCTGTTCAATACCGGATCCGGGTTGAAATATCTCGATGTGATCGAGAGCAAGAAAAAATCTGACGACCGACTGGCGCCAGCCTCCCGGCAAATCGGCGGAATTATTGGACCTTACTAGTAGCCCGCCGTTCCTGGCGCCGTCCCCGCCTCCGCCGAGGGCAGGATGCCCTCGGGAAAGCCGGCAAGATGCCGGCGCTACGAAGAAACCAGACTATGACCGAACGTCTCTATTATCACGATTCTTTTCTTTACGAATTCGACGCGGAAGTGTCGGATCTCATTTCTGTGTCGAACCCGGATCCTCGTCCCGCCGTTATTCTGGATCGCACTGCCTTTTATCCCACGAGTGGCGGGCAGGTCTTTGACACGGGTTGGATTCTGCCGACAGAGATGAAAGACGCTGGCGGCAGGCTACGCGTCGTCGAAGTGACGGAGACCGACGACGGCGAGATCCTCCACATTCTCGAAAATGCAGAATTGGTTCAGAAAGGCGCCCGCGTTCGCGGGCTAATTGACGTTGATCGTCGCCGCGATCACATGCAGCAGCATTCGGGACAGCATGTGCTTTCGGCAGCGTTCATACGCTTGTTCAACCTGCCCACGGTCTCTTTTCACATGGGCGCGGAATCCTGCTCTATCGATTTGGATACGAAGAACTTGACGACCGCGCAAGTCGAGGCCGCTGAGGCGTTGGCAAATGATGTCGTCATGGAAGACCGCGCGGTCGGCATTCGTTTTGTGACCCAGGAAGAGGCGCGCAGTTTAGGACTACGGAAAATTCCTCCAGTGGATCGGGACAAGCTAAGGCTCATCGACGTGCATGACTTCGATCTCACAGCTTGCGGCGGTACGCATGTTTCATCTACCGGACAGATCGGCTGTATCCTGCTTCGAAAAACCGAGAAGACGCGGCAGGGATGGCGAGTGGAATTCGTTTGCGGCAAACGTGCGGTCGCAACGGCTCGCCGTGATTACAGCGTTTTAGCGGAATCCGGCGGTCTGCTTTCCGCCCACATCTGGGACGTTCCGCAACAGGTCCGCAAGGTTCAGGACGAATCGCGAGCCTCGAGGAAATCACGCGAGCAGTTGCTGGAAGAATTGGCCGATGTGTATGCCTGCCGATTGCTGGCAGAAACTCCCGAGAGCGGTGGACGCAAAATCATCGTGCGCACTTTTTCCGATCGCGATCAAACATTCATCAAGCTGTTGGCCCAAAGGCTAACTCGCCAGAGTGCGCAGGTGGTCGCATTTCTCGGCGTCACTTCTGCTGACTCGGCACTGGTATTTGCCCAATCCGCCGGTCAGCCGTTTGATATGGGAACACTTATGAAAGAAATGCTTGTACACCTCGGCGGGCGCGGCGGTGGGAGCAAGGACATGGCGCAGGGCGGACCGGCACGAGTGGATGGAATGGAAACGGCGCTTGCCGAGCTAGCGGCGCGGCTGCACCAGTAGCCGAAAGGAATTCGGTCTGGTGCCCAGAAACGTAGCAAGGTACGTTTCTACAGTGACTCTCTCCGTACTGAAGTTGCTTGCAACGTCTCCGCTCGAAACCGTGAGTCAAGACGGCTGTTCCCGCGTGGAGCGCCGTGCTACATTCTCCTCAGCGGATCGCACGCGGTTCACCATGGAACAGCGCCTCATCCTCGTCAATTTGCTGATCAAGCTCGGCGTAGCAGCCGCCGTGGCCAGTACTCTTGTCCGCTCGGTCGAATTCAAATCGTTGTTGTTTCGTGAAGATCGCTCCCTGAAGCAACAGATTTATCTCGTGCTCTGGATCGGTATCCCGCTTAGCGTGGCAGTCTGGATCCGCTTCATTCAGAAAAGTTTTCTGGCGGGCGACCTGTCTTTCGAAACCACGATTCTTTTGGGCGTGATCGCCGGACGCTTTACCGGAATGCTAGGCGGAGCTTTTATTGCGCTGCCCGCTTTGTTCCACGGAGAATGGGCGACTCTGCCGTTTAACGTGCTTTGCGGTTTCATTGCCGGACAATTGCGTACCCTAGCGCCTGATCGCGACGACATCTGGTCATTTTCCCCGTTCATCGATCTCAGCGTCTATCGCATGATTCGCCGCAACCTGCCGACTCCGCGCTTATTCGATTGGCAGGTCATGTTTTTTGTCACCATTGTGGCGCTGCGTTTCGTGCAAACGGAGATCTCTCGATTCCTGCCGCACGCCACCTTCACACTAGAGGGTCTCAGCCCCGGAGGCCTGAATCCCTGGGTTTGGCTCGCGATATACGCCACCTCGATCATCGCCATTGGCACTGAACTGAAGATCTGGAATAGCGTTCGCATCCAGATCAAGCTCGAAGAACAAGAGCGCCTGCTGTTGCACGCCCGTATGGAAGCGTTGCAAAATCAGATCAACCCGCACTTCCTGTTCAACACGCTGAATTCCGTTTCCTCGCTGGTGCGTTTTGATCCGGACACCGCGCGCGAACTGATCATCAAGCTGGCGACGATTCTGCGGAGGCTCTTAAACAGCGGTGATGCCTTCGTGCCTTTGCGTGAGGAACTTGAGTTCATCGACAATTACCTCGACATCGAAGTCGTCCGTTTCGGCCGCGACAAACTGCAAGTGATGAAGGAACTGGAACCTGCTTCCCTGGACGTGATGGTGCCCAGTATGCTTCTTCAGCCGCTGGTTGAAAACTCGATCAAGCACGGTCTCGCCTCAAAGATTGAAGGTGGCAGCATCTTCCTGCGCAGCCGGTTGACCGAGTCCCAGTTGATCATCGAAGTAGAGGACGATGGCGTAGGCATGGGCTCCGCAAACCTCTTGGAAAAACCGACTGGGCTAGGTGGAACCGGGATCGGCTTGGCAAATGTCGCGGAGCGATTGAAAGTATTGTATGGAGAAACTGCTCGCATGACCATCGACAGCCGCGAAGGGAAGGGAACGCTGATTCGTTTGCGCCTGCCCGTCCTGCAGAGCGAAGGTTCGATTCCCGCTGTACTCTACGAAGAACGCTCCAGCACGCGCCGGTAAAACTCCTCATATTGCGGGATGATCTTGGAAGCACAAAATCTAGATTTCGCAACTGCCCGACAAGCCTTCCCCATTTCCTGCAAGCGATTCTCGTCGCTGAGCAATTCGATTGCGTAACGGGCCATGGTGTCTACATCGCCGACCTCAGCCAGATAGCCGCTCTTGCCATGCTCGATCACTTCAGGCACGCCGCCTACTCGGGTCGCGATAGGCACAACCTCGCAAGCCATCGCCTCCAGAGCCGCCAGGCCAAAGGACTCCAACTCGCTTGGCATTAAGATCAGATCGGCGAGGGCCAGCTTTTCGTGCACATCGTCCTGCTTGCCCAAGAACAAAACGTCATTGTGAATTCCCTTTTGCACTGCCAGCCATTCCGCGCGTGAGCGATCTGGTCCATCGCCAATCAGCAGTAGTCGCGAAGGAATTTTCTTGCGCACACGGTCGAAGATCTCGATGGTATCGGTAATGCGTTTCACCGGGCGAAAGTTGGAAAGATGCACCATCAAGCGTTCGCCGTTCGGCGCATACTCGAGCCTACGATGTGCCGCTTCGGAATCGCGAATGTAAACGTCGCAGTTCACGAAGTTGTAAATGACTTCAATGTGGTTCTTGACATCGAACTCCCGCAATGTGCGCTCACGCAAGTATTGCGAAATGGCGGTCACGCCATCACTCTGCTCGATCGAGAAACGAGTAATCGGCAAGTAGGAGCGGTCGAGCCCGACCAGCGTAATGTCAGTTCCGTGGAGCGTGGTCACGAAGGGCAGCTTTTGTCCTCTGGGTTTAGCGGCCAGCATTTGCCGCGCCAGCAAGGCGCTCACGGAGTGCGGAATCGCGTAATGCACATGCAGAAGGTCGAGCGCGTAAAGTTCCGATACCTCGGCCATACGCGTAGCCAAAGCCAAGTCGTAAGGAGGATATTCGAACAACGGATATCGCGACACATCGACTTCGTGATAGTGAATATTAGGATGGAGTTCAGTCAGCCGGATCGGCTGAGCGTAAGAGATGAAATGAATTTCGTGCCCACGTTCCGCCAGCTCGACACCAAGCTCGGTGGCGACCACTCCGCTGCCCCCGTAAGTCGGATAGCAGGTGATTCCGATCTTCATCCCGGTCCTTTCGAAACAAGCCTGTCAGGCTCTCTGATTCGATGGTGACCGACGCTTGGGGATTCAGATTTTGGAAGCTGAGGGCGGAGAGATGAAAGGTAAATTAAGAATCAAGACTAAGAATCTGCGTTGCTGGCGCCCTTCGCGGCGTCACGGCTGTTAAGGCCCTCATCCAGTTTATCGAGATGCTTCTGCAGCCGGTCCTGAACCTGATTGTCGAGTTGGGTGAATTCTATGCCCATCCCCACGCCCCCGTCGCTGGCCCGTACCACGCCGCTGGTTTGAATCTTTTCAGAATCCATCCAGAAAGTGATCTTAACTTTTGTGCCCAGCGGCAAGGGAAGAAGCGTCTCTACATAACACCCGCGGCCGCCAATGTCAGTCGCATTGGTCTGCATGTGAGTGCGTCGGGAATCCTCAAAGCCAATCTCGAGAGGGAACAACACCTTGTGCCGGATATAGCGCCGTTTGTTTTTCGACGGAGCCACTGCGGCTTTGTCCGCCTTGGTCAACGCCTGCCAGGGACTTTGCTGGTTGGCCAGAATCTGTACGCCCGCCTCAATCTGCCTGGCCACGCCTCCATCAATAACCCACACCACTTTGAACCGGGCTTTCTTGTCGCCATGTTGCACGCCGATGACGTCCCCGGTTTTCAGTTGATGACTGATTCCAGAGAGCATTGCCCCTTCGCTGCTGAGATTGGTGGCATTGGCATTTTGAAAAAACGGACGGCCATCCGCATCCATACCCCACACTCGTACCAGGATTACGGTCGCAACCCGGGTTTCCGGTCTTTTATCCATGTTTTTCGGCGCCTTCTGCTGCATTCTCAGCGGTTGGCATATCATACCTTGGCGGTTGAACCCTTGTTGCAGCAATTTGGCCGTCTATACCTATCCAAAGACCGTGTACGTTCGGGGTGTCTAGGGCGACCCCCTCAAGCGAGATCACGGTACGAAATAAGCTGAACTCCGCTTCGAGCCAATATTTCACGGGCTTCCGGCGAAGTCAGAAGCCGCAGTTCCACCGCTCGGGACTCACGCAGCCGGGTGTGGATCTTCCTTAGGTCGGCATCGTTATACCCTGGGTGACAGACCAGCTCCCACGTGCCTTCTGGGAGGCGGTCCACGATATTCTCGAAAATTCGGGCATCCATTGCGCCAGTGCTCACGACGCCTACGGTTCCGTCAGGCGTAAGCATGCCTGCGTCGGCAACCGACCTCCAGAACTTCCTGCCCAGTTGGTTAAGAACTGTCAGTTGCCCGTACCGCTTCCACAAACTCGGTCGCTTTGCCAGGACAGAGAAGTGAACTGGTCCAAAGGGATTGCGCACAACCGGTACGCCGCACGCACGAGCCGCCCGCAGCAATGGCTGCAACACAGTTGGAAATATGTGCGTGTGCTTGTGAGTATCCAGGTGAGAGACGCCAACTCCAGCCGCTTGCAGCTTGCGAACTTGCGCCGTGACTTCGGCTTCGATCTCCTCAGAATCGATGCGGCCGAGAACGGCGCGCAACGCGAATCCGCTTAGACCGTCGTAGAAGCGCCCGTCGTCAGGCTTTCGGTTCGAGAGAGTTGGAGTTCGCCCTGCGCCCAGCACAGGCAGTCCGTCCACGAGCACGACATGGCAACCCACGCTCAGCCGTGGCGCAGATCTTGCCCGCCCGATCGCATCCTCGAATGCCCCACCATTAGCCATCAGCGTGGCCGAGGTGACGATGCCGCTAGCATGGGCCTCAACAATGGCACGATTCACACCCTGAGTGAGCCCGAAATCATCCGCATTGACGATTAAGCGTCGCACGCGACAGTCTAGCAGCAGCACTCAGCACTTAGCAGTCAGTCCTAGAACATCCGCCCGGTTCTCAAGACTCGGTGGCTGAGTGCTGAATGCTGAGCGCTGAGCGCTGAATGCTGATTCTCGCATTGCTCGCGCTTTCTGCGCTCACGTATACTAGGCAAGCTCCTCGCCCGTTTTCACAGGGGCGGTTAGCTCAGCTGGTTAGAGCGCCTGCCTTACAAGCAGGAGGTCGCAGGTTCGAGTCCTGCACTGCCCACCA
>DATNHO010000044.1:0-27399 GCA_035604895.1 Terriglobales bacterium
TCGACGGCTTCGGACGCTCCAACCTCCTGCCTCGTCAAACTCGCGAACATCGCCTGAACGTCGGCGAGACCATCAGCCTGGAAGGCAAGCGAAATTCTTGGAAGGTTGGCGGAGACGCTCTGCTCACCCGGATCTACAACTATTTCCCCTCGCAGGCCGGAGGAGAATACATCTTCGATCAAATTAAAGTCGACCCGTTCACCTTCGAACCCCAAGAAGCAGGCTTGCAGTTAACTCCGCTGCGAGCCTACGCCCACGACGTGCCGAAATATTACATTCAGAATTTCGGAAACCAATCCAGCCATCCCGACACCAACGAATATTCCGGCTTTCTCCAGGACACAATTCGCGCCACCACTCACCTGGCCATCAGTCTCGGCGCCCGCTACGACCTGCAGACCTTCACCAAAAAAGGACTGCTCACTAACCCGCTCTGGCCCGACTCCGGCAAGGTTCCCTACAACCCAAACAACTACGCCCCGCGCGTGGGCCTGGCCTACGCCTTCGGCGACGACCACCCGCTGGTCGTGCGCGCCGGATACGGCTGGTTCTACACTCGCATCCCGCAGATCTACACCTCTACCATCGCCACCGATAACGGATACAGCTCCGCTAACCTCTTCCTCGAAAATTCCGACTACTACGACCACCAGGTCTTCCCGCAATATCCCAACCCGCTCGTCAATTGTCCGCTCACCGCAACCTCGTGCACGCTGCCGTCAAGCCTGGCGCAATATGCGCAAGCCGGAGTCTCTGCATTCTCCCCGAACTTCAAAACTCCAAAAGTCGAGCAGGCCAGCCTCACCCTCGAACGAGAGGTGGCCCACCGTTTAGCCGTGGGCGTTTCCTACATGTATGTGCACGGAGTCGACCTGATCCGCGCCCGCGACGTAAACCTGCCGCCGCCCGTAAACGTCGAATATCCCGTCTACGATGCCACCGGCACGAACTTCCTCGGCACCTTCTATAACGTGGATTCGTTCGCCACTTGGCAAATGACTCCATCCTTTACTTGCCCGTTTCCTCCGTGCATCAATCCGCTGGCTCGCCCGATTCCGCAGCTTGGCGCCATCGACGTATTCGAGAGCGCCGCCTCCAGCACCTACAACGGAATGACCATCTCCATCCACCGCCAGATGACCAGCGGCCTCTACTTTCGCCTCGCCTACACCCTGGCCAAAGCCATCGACGATGGTCAGGACGCCCTGGTCGCTGGCCAACCTGCCGTGGTGCAGAATTCCTACAACACCGCCGCCGAACAAGGCCTCAGCGTCACCGATCAGCGTCATCGCCTCATGCTGGCGTGGATCGCCGACCCCAAACCCTTCGGCCGCGAGCAGCCTTTAATGGCCCGCATATTCAACGACTGGAAACTGGCTGGAGTTCTCACCTTCGGCAGCGGCCGGCCCGAGAACGTAATGGTTTCCGGAGATCCCAATCAGGATGGCAACGACACCAACGACCGTCTCCCCGGAGCCGGGCGCGATTCCTTCATCGGACCCGACTACGCCACCACCGACGCGCGCCTGACCCGCCGCCTCTACGTTCGCGAACGCCTCAAGCTGGATTTGATTCTGGAATCTTTCAATCTGCTGAATCGCGACAACAAACGCGTGCTCATCACCGAGAACGGCCTCGAGGCCGACACCGCCTACTTCACAAAAATCAGCGACCAACTCGGAGTCAACTATTACCCAGGCCACTTTCAGATTCCAAGCAACCCGCTAAAAGCCACGAATGCCTACGCGCCCAGGCAGGTACAAATGGCACTGAAAATGACTTTCTGAAAGTTCCCCCTCCAAAACAACCAGCCCCACCCGAAGAAACGTCATTCCGAACCCCGGCGCCCCTCAGCCGGGTGAGGAATCTCGCGATTCGCAAACACTGATTCGCGAAAGTGACAAGAACGCGATAAGCGGAAGCCGGATTGAGCCTCTTCCAAAGTGTGGCATGGGCGCCCTCGCGCGAGATCGGGAAGGGCACGTCTTCAGCCATGCCGCCACGACTTTCATTCCGGTTCACGCACCGCAAGAGCGCGACGCCACTGAGCCTAGCTTCCCGCCGCTGCCTTCTTTACCGGCTCGAATTGATTGATCTCAACCGTCCCGTCAGGAAACGTCGCGGTAATCTTCAGTTCTCCGCCCATCGCCTTCACAAAGTCCTGGAGAGTGCTGATGTACATATCGGTGCGACGCTCCATCTTCGACACAGCGGCCTGGTTGACTTTCAGGATTCGAGCAAGGTGCATTTGAGTCATCTCGCGAGCTTGGCGAAGCTCGTCAAGGGGCATCTCAGCCCTGTACCTCGCCGCTAGAAGACGAGAACGCTCTCGGGATTCGGGAGACATCTTCTCTCGGAGTTCTTTGAAATTCTTAGCCATTGTCTTCTCCTGTGCGGGTCCCAACTGGGTCCCTGATGAACAACCCTTACTTCTTCTGCTCCTGTTCGAACGCTCTTAGATGCCGATCGAACAGATCGTCAGCAATCGGCACAAACTCCTCATACCATGTCCGATTGTCAGTCTTGTCCCCGCCGATCAAAAGCAGAGCTGCTCGCCGTGGGTCGAACGCAAACAAGACGCGCAAGTGTCTATCCTCCACCTTCCCTCGGAGCTCCTTCATGTTTTGCGTGACGAGAGCTGACGATCACATCGGCATGGGGACGAGATAGTGTCGGGCCTCGCTCCTCAAGGAGTTCGACCTTCGCACTGATCACTTCTTGCTCATCCTCTGAGAGTGAACCCCACCAAGCGCCGAACTCATCGGTAAATTCAACTTCCCACGCCCCGAGAACATTATGCCTCAGATGGAATAGTCCGTCAAGGGAATAGTAATGGGCGATTCAATCCATCCGCAGGAAAGCCACGATCTCGATCCGCGCGAGAGTTAGGACGGATGAGGACCACCCGTCCCCATCGAACCCCCAGTTACTAAAGTCCCAAAATGGACCTGAAAAATACCTCCCGGCGTTTGACGGTGCTCTCCTTTACTCTTTACACTCAAGAATGTAAGCCAATTGCTTGGGGGCAGTCCGAATTGGGCACCGGCTCCTCAAACCGTGGGCTGACATCGAAAGGCAAACGTGAGCCCCACTGAAACCAGTAGCAGCACCAAGCGGGAAATCCAGGTGGAGATCCCGGCGGCGGACGTTGCCCGCGAAACCGAGACCCTGATTCAAAAGTACCAGAAGCTGGCCCGCATTCCCGGCTTCCGCACCGGCCATGCGCCCGCTTCCGTGATCAAGCAGCGCTTCGCCGAAGGCATCAAGAGCGATGTCGTCGATGCGCTGGTTCCGCGCTATTTTCGCAAGGAAACCGACAAGCTGGGCCTGACGCCGGTATCGCAACCGCGCGTCTCCGATCTACACGTGCACGACGGCGAGCCGCTGCGCTTCAAAGCTAGTTTTGAAGTGATGCCGACCATCCGCGTCGAAGACTATAAACAGCTGCGCGCCGACAAGCCGGATATTTCCGTCACTGACGAAGAAGTCGAGCAGTCGCTGAAAGGTTTGCAGGAGCAGCGCGCGACGTTCACCTCGATTGAAGGAAGTTCGTTGGCCGATGGTGACTTCGCCCAAGTTTCACTCGATGGCAAACCGAAGGATGTCGAAGTTGCATCGGCGTCCGACTCAACAAAACCAGACTCAGAAAAACCTGGCCCACCCGGATCGAACCCGGTTCACATGGACGATATTCTGGTAGAAATCGGCGGCAAAGGCACGATGCCCGAGTTCACCGAGAACTTGCGCGGCGCGTCCGCCGGAGATGAAAAGACGTTTGATGTGGCTTATCCGCAGGACTTCACCGATCAACGGCTAGCCGGCACGACATTTGTCTATACGGTGAGAGTGAAAGCAATCAAGCAGAAGAGTTTGCCCGAGCTGAGCGATCAGTTCGCGAAAGAGTTGGGAGAGTTTGCCGACCTCGCAGATGTGCGGAAACGAATCCGCGAAGGCATGGAAGCCGAGAAAAAACATACTGCCGAGCGCGAAGGCAAAGACAAACTGGTAGCGGAACTGGTAAAGCGCAATGATTTCGAAGTCCCGGAAGCGCTGGTCGAGCATCAGATCGATATTCGCCTGGACCGCGGATTGCGCGCACTGGCGGCGCAAGGCATGAAGACCGAAGACATGAAGAAGATGGATCTCAATCGTCTGCGCGCCGGACAACGGGATCAAGCTGTGCAAGAAGTAAAAGCAGCTTTGCTGCTGGAGAAAATTGCCGAGGAGGAAAAGCTCGAGGTCAGTGACGCGGAAATCGATCGCGAAGTCGAAGCTCTGGCGGAGCAGTCGAAACAAACTCCGGAAGCCATCCGCTCGCGTTTGACACGCGATGGCGCGCTGGATAGAATCCGGAATAGAATCCGCAACGAAAAGACCCTCGACTTTCTATATCATCAGTCCGCATAGATCTCCCGCAAAAGCCCAGATCGAAGGGCCAAAAGTGTGAAAGGAAAGGTGAACGCGCGTGCTAGTGCCCATGGTAATCGAACAGACGGGGAGGGGGGAGCGGGCTTATGACATTTACTCGCGCCTTCTGCGGGATAATATTATTTTTATTGGCACGCCGATTGACGACAACATCGCCAATCTGGTGATTGCGCAGATGCTGTTTCTGGCGCAGGAAGATCCGGAGAAGGATATTCAGCTGTACGTGAATTCGCCGGGCGGGTCGATTACGGCGGGTATGGCGATTTACGACACCATGCAGTATGTCAAAAACGACGTAACGACGATTTGCATCGGGCAGGCGGCTTCGATGGCTGCGCTTTTGCTCGCAGCCGGAGAAAATAAGAAAAGGCTGGCTTTGCCGAATTCGCGCATTTTGATCCATCAGCCTTCCATGGGAGGGCTTTCGGGTCAAGCCACCGACATTGATATTCACGCCCGGGAAATCCTGCGTATGCGGGAGATTACAAACCAGTTACTAGCCAAGCACACGGGGCAAAAGCTGGAAAAGGTGGAGAAGGACGTGGAGCGCGACTTCATTATGAACGCGCAGCAGGCTAAGGAATATGGAATCATAGACGATATCATCTATAAGACCAGATAAGGGTATGATCGGCATTCGCCGATACATTGGGGGTCAAGTCGGCGCGAACGTTTCAGAAGTGCGGGTTCCCTCAGGGGCTAAAGCCCGGCGGTTATGCGGCTCATAGCGGCCCGGCTGAAGCCGGGCCCTTTCAAAGAAACATTTATGAAGCGCGCTAGAAGGAGTTAAGCCGAGTGAAAAACAGAACAGGCACTGAGGAAATCCTACGCTGTTCGTTCTGCCATAAGTCGCAGGACGCCGTAGCCAAGCTGATTTCGTCGCCCAGCGATTATCCGCGGGCCTACATTTGCGATGAGTGCGTGGCGGTCTGTAATTCGATTCTGGAAGATGACCGCGCCGCAACCCCTGCCGCCTCGACCCCGAACACGCTTCCCAAGCCGCAAGAAGTCAAGACCTTCCTTGATGAGTACGTGATCGGGCAGGAGCAGACCAAGAAGAAACTTGCGGTCGCCGTTTACAACCATTACAAGCGCATCTACATGAACCGTCAGCGAACCAGCGACGGGATTGAACTGACCAAGTCGAACATCATGTTGATCGGCCCGACGGGAACGGGCAAGACATTGCTGGCGCAAACACTGGCGCGCATGCTGGACGTTCCTTTCGCTATCGTCGACGCAACTACCCTCACCGAGGCCGGTTATGTGGGCGAGGACGTCGAGAACATCATCCTGAAGCTGCTGCAGGCGGCGGATGGCGATGTGGGACGAGCGCAGACCGGCATCATTTATATCGATGAAGTGGACAAGATCGGCCGCAAGGATGAGAACCCGTCCATTACTCGCGATGTGTCCGGCGAAGGCGTTCAGCAGGCGCTCCTGAAGATTCTCGAAGGCACGGTCGCGAATGTTCCGCCGCAAGGTGGGCGCAAGCATCCGCACCAGGAATTCACTCCTGTCGATACGACCAACATTCTGTTTATTTGCGGAGGCGCATTCGTCGGCTTGGAAAAGATCATCGGACGCAGAGCGGGTAAGAAGTCGCTCGGCTTCAAGCTGGGTGAAGAGACTGAAACCGAAGAGCCAGCAGTAGCGCGCAAGCGGAATTTCGAGATGCTCAGCGACGTGCAGCCCGAGGACTTGATCAAGTTTGGACTGATTCCTGAATTCGTTGGACGATTGCCGGTGGTTGGGGTGCTGGAAGATCTCGACGAGTTTGCGTTGATCGAAATCCTCACCCGGCCAAAGAACGCTATCGTGAAGCAATATCAGCGGTTGTTTGAGTTTGAGAATGTTCGCTTGAAGTTCAGCGAGGAGGCGCTGCGGGCAGTCTCGCGCCAGGCCATGGCTCGCAAGGTTGGGGCACGGGGTTTACGAATGATTTTGGAAGAACTGATGCTCGATTTGATGTACCATTTGCCAAGCCAGAAGAAAGTAAAGGAATTCGAAGTGACGCAGCAGATGGTGGAGAAGCACACGGCGTCGTTCGTGATGGAGAAGGCGGGATAAGAGCTTTCAGCCGTCAGCTGTCAGCCAGAACATGGCAGCGAGGAAAAGCTGAAAGCTGAGGACTGAAAGCTAGGAGCTGTTTTTGGGAGAATCAGTGACCACATCCAAGGAAAAATTCGAGACTAAGAAGTTGCCCATGATGCCCATTCGGGATGTGGTCATCTTTCCCTATATGATGACGCCGTTCGTGGTGGGGCGGGAGTCGAGCGTGCATGCGCTTGAAGAGGCGCTGGCCGCGGACAAGAAGATATTTCTGGCCACCCAGCACGACGCCAGCATTGACGAACCCAAACCCAACGAGATTTATCAGGTGGGCACCGTTGTTAACATCGTGCAGAGTCTCAAGCTGCCTGACGGCAATATTAAGGTGCTGGTCGAAGGCATTGAGCGCGGCAAGATTCTGCAGGTCGCCGAGACCGAAGGATTCATGCAGGCTTCGGTTCGCCTGGCGCGCTACGCCACCGAAACCAATCCGCAGATCGAAGCCGGCATGCAGCGCGTGACTGGCCTGTTCGAACAATACGTGAAGCTTTGCCAGTCGTTGAATTACGAGACCATGATCGCGGCTGTGCGCATGGAGGATCCGGCGAAACTCACGGATACGATCGCCGCCAACCTGCAGCTTTCCATCGAAGAGAAACAGGAGCTGCTGGAGATATTTGATCCCGCCGAGCGCTTGAACCGCATTGGTGACGTGCTCGACATCGAAATCGAGAAGCTGAATATGGATCGCACCATCCAGTCGCGAGTGAAGCGGCAGATGGAGCGGGCGCAGAAAGAGTATTACCTCAACGAGAAGATCAAAGCGATTCAGAAAGAACTGGGCCGCGGCGAGAAAAGTGAGTTCGACGAACTGAAGAAAAAGATCGACGCTGCCGGAATGCCTAAAGACGTACGCGACAAGGCCGTGCAGGAACTGAAGAAGTTGGAAGCTATGCCGCCGATGTCAGCGGAGTCTACGGTTTCCCGCAATTATCTGGATTGGCTGCTGGCAGTTCCGTGGAAGAAACGGTCGAAGGAAATCCGCAATATCTCGCGCGCCGAAAAAGTTCTCAACGAAGATCATTATGGCCTGGAGAAGATCAAGGAACGCATTCTTGAATTTCTCGCTGTCCGCCAGTTGGTGAAGAATCCCAAAGGCTCGATTCTTTGTTTCGTCGGACCTCCGGGCGTGGGCAAGACTTCGTTGGGCATGTCGATTGCGAAGGCTACCGGCCGGAAGTTTGTTCGCATGTCTTTAGGCGGAGTTCGCGATGAGGCTGAAATTCGCGGCCATCGCCGCACATATATCGGCGCTTTGCCGGGGCAGATTATTCAGATGATGAAGAAGGCGGGCACAAAAAACCCCGTCTTCATGCTGGACGAAGTCGACAAAATGTCGATGGATTTCCGCGGCGACCCATCCGCTGCGCTGCTCGAGGTGCTCGATCCTGAACAGAATTTCATGTTCGTGGATCATTATCTCGACGTCGAATACGACCTTTCGCAGGTATTTTTTATTGCGACGGCGAACGTCATCCACACCATCCCACCGGCGTTGCAGGACCGCATGGAAGTACTGCGACTGCATGGCTACACCGAACAGGAAAAAGTTGAAATCGCCAAACAGTTTTTGGTGAAGAAGCAAATGCTGCAGGCCGGGCTCACCGACAAGAACATAAAATTCTCTGACGAAGCCATCGCCGGGCTGATCCGCTCTTACACGCGCGAGGCTGGGGTGCGTAATCTGGAACGCGAAATCGGCAACATCTGCCGCAAGATCGCGCGCAAAGTGGTCAAAGAGGGCGTGGACTACAACATTGCCATCGCGCAAAACAACGTAAACGATTACTTGGGGGTGATCAAATTCCGCGATACGCTGGCGCACGAACGCAGCGAAGTGGGATTAGTCACAGGCTTGGCGTGGACCGAAGTCGGCGGTTCGATTCTGAGCACGGAAGCGACCGTCGTCGATGGCAAGGGCAAGCTTACGTTAACCGGCAAGCTGGGTGACGTGATGCAGGAGTCGGCGCAGGCGGCTATGTCTTATGTGCGCTCGCGGGCGCAGCGGCTGGGATTGCCGCGCGACTTCTACCGCAGCATCGATATTCACGTGCATGTGCCGGAAGGCGCGATTCCAAAGGATGGGCCATCCGCGGGCATCACCATCGCGACCGCAATTTCAAGTGCTCTGAGCAAAATTCCAGTTCGCCGTGATCTGGCCATGACCGGCGAGATTACGCTTCGCGGCAAAGTGTTGCCGATTGGCGGATTGAAGGAGAAGCTTCTGGCTGCCCATCGCGCCGGATTGTTCGAAGTGATTCTGCCGCAAGACAACGAGAAGGATCTAGCGGAAGTGCCGGAAAATCTGCGCACCGCGATGAAGCTGCACTTCGTCGACACCATGGATCAGGTGCTGGCTGTGGCTTTGGAGCGCCCGCTGCCCGAGCCCGTGCCTCAGGTGGGTGACGGTTCGCAAACGATTGCGCCTCTGCCGACTCCGGCGGAAGGGTCTACCGCGCATCAGTAAGATAGCCTCGGACTCGAGCAATTCCCTCAAGGCGGGCCGTGTCATCGTTACGGGACGCCAGCAGAAGTCTTGGTGGTGGCTTTGAAACCGGCAAGTGCGCCAGTGCTGGTCGGGTAACGTCCGACAATTTCGAGGCTGTCATTGAGCCCGTCAAGCCGGGTGTCGTTAGGGGCTTTCGGGTCCTTGACGTCGTAGTACTTGCCGCCGTGAAGCAGGAAGCCAATCTCGTCACCGCTGGTATCGAAATACACGCCGTTAACGTCGCCCTTATTGTTTAGAGCGCGGACAATGGTGCCGGTCGCGCTGGCATTGGGGTCACTGACTTTCTTGAAAGTCTTTCCGTTGTAGACAAAACTGTCATACCCCCCGGCTGAGTTGATGGCAAACACAGTCATCTGGCCGCGATTGTTGATATCCCAGGCGTCCGCGTCGATATCGCCCGCGACATCGATGCTGGTGTACTGGGCGTCCTTTTTTACAAAGGCATGCTGGGCGCCGCTGGAGTCCAGGTACGTGCCGACAACATCTCCCTTGTCATTAATTCCAAGGGCTATGGTTGCACTGGAGTTCGGAAATTTGACGGCAGTGAATTTCCCGCCAGCATAAACAAATCCCTCGCTCAGACTGGTTTTGGCGTTAATGCACCAGCCGGCTGCCGCCCCCGCACTGTTAATGCCGTAAAACGCGATTGCCCCGGCTTCGAAGCCGCCGCTGGTCGTGCAATCCTTGTGATCGACCGAGGTCAGCTTCTTTCCGGCAAGGATCATGGCGTGCTGAACGCCTTTGGCGTCCACAAAATCGCCGGCGATCACGCCTGCAGTGTTGACTGCGTAAGCATCCGTCTCCATCGCTGTCTTATTCGCATGAACGTCCGAGAAAGTGAAGGTTAACGGTGGCGCCGCCGCAATACCGACGGCGACGAACATTAGCACTGCCAAAACGCCAAGAATGGATTTGGTCACTGGTTTCTCCTGAGGCCACAGTGTGGTCATCGGTTCCTGCCCGTCGTGAGAGTCGTGAGACCGTTGAGGCGGGAATTATCGTCCCCGTGACGCCAGCGGTCAAGATGAAAGGTTTTGCGCTTCCAAGGGCGGGGAAGTTCGCTGGTTGAGACACAGCTTGACAGTGAACCCGGTCCGCCCGTAGATTGACAGCACTTTCCAGCCTAGAATGAACCGAGAGGTATAACGCCTTTCGCAGACCATCAAGCAACGCGAGGAGTGTTGAGCTATGTCTGGTTCCGAGTTGAGGAGTGATGTCGGGTTGTTTCCGGAATTGCCGACTACGGCGAACGAAGAGCGGACGACCGGCATTCTTCCGTCGCAGGCGATCCGGGAATTGATTGCCAAGGGACGAATCGTCGGCAACCGCGCCATCACAGAGGAGCAGATTCAGCCGGCGAGTCTCGACTTACGACTCGGCGACATCGCGCACCGCGTGCAAGCAAGTTTTCTGCCGGGCCCCGGAGGCAAGGTCGAAGCCAAGGTGAAAGAACTGCGCATGGCACGGGTGGATCTTACCAGCGCGGCGGTTTTTGAAAAGGGATGCGTCTACATTGTTCCCTTGCTCGAAGAACTGGATTTGCCACGGGACATTTCCGGGAAGGCGAATCCGAAAAGCACGACCGGACGGCTGGACGTTTTTATTCGTCTGATTACCGACGATGGCGTGGAGTTCGAGCGCGTGTCTCCAGGATACAAAGGAAGACTTTACGCGGAAATCGTTTCGCGTACGTTTACGGTCGCGGTGCGCGCGGGCATGCGGCTCAATCAACTGCGATTTGTGCGGGGGAATCCGGTGTCGTCGGACAATCGCATTCGCCGCCTGGATGAAGAGCAGCAGCTTATTTACATGGACGAGGAAAGTCCGGTCAAAGCGTCCGTGGATCGCGGCTTGCGGATTACGGTGAACCTTGAAGGGGCTTCGGCTGATGAGGTGATTGCGTACAAGGCGCGGAAGCATGCGCCTTCGATTGAACTGGATCGGATCAATTATTACTCGCCGGAGGAATTCTGGGAAGTCCGCCGTTACGGGGACAATCAGCGTTTGATTCTCGAGCCGGGGGATTTTTATATTTTGGCTTCGAAGGAGCGGGTGCGCGTTCCGCCTGAGTTTGCGGCGGAGATGGTGCCGTTTGATCCGTCGGTGGGCGAGTTTCGCATTCACTATGCGGGGTTCTTTGATCCGGGATTTGGATACGGTTCGAGCGACATCAAGGGGACGCGGGCGGTGCTGGAAGTGCGGGCGCATGAGGTGCCGTTCCTGATCGAGCATGAACAGTTTGTCGGGCGGTTGACCTACATGCCGCTGCTTTCGAAGCCGGAGAAAATTTACGGGTTGCAGATTGGCTCGTCGTATCAGCAACAGGCGCTGACGCTGAGCAAACAGTTTCGCCGGTAGCGCTGTAGAGCCGCGGCTTGCAGCGTCTGCTTGCGTGGGTGGAAAACCCAAACGTAGCGAAGCTCCGTTTCTACGGGAATCGTTTAAGATTGGGCCAGCGGGAGTGCTGCATGGAACCAAATCTTCAGCCGGCGCGGTCCAGGGTTTCGTTCAGCGGGGCGACTGGCTTGATCGTTGCCGTCGCGGTGGTGGCGATTGTTCTGGTCGTCTTTCCTGCTTACCGGTGGTTTTTTGCGATCAGCGTCGGAATCGGTTTGGTCGTGGCTGGAATTCTTTTTCTTTGGCATAGGCTGAGGCCTATCCGGGAAGAAGATGTCGACAACAAGCGGCCGCTCGGGTTGGGATAAAGTTTGCGGGCCGCTTGCAACTTTGCCTGCCGAAACTGCACACTGGTTCATGCGCGTGCTGGCTCGATTCATGATGTCGGCAATGGATGCCGACCACTTCCCTGCTCCTCACCTTCCCGAAGTTGCGTTTCTGGGCCGATCGAACGTGGGCAAGTCGAGTGTGATTAATTCCCTGCTCGGAGCGAAGCTGGCGAAGACGAGTTCTACGCCGGGGCGGACGCGCAGCATTAATTTTTTCGAGCTGCGCTGGGCCGGGAAACCGCAGCCGGAGCTGATTTTCACCGACTTGCCGGGCTACGGGTACGCGAAGATCTCGCGGGAGATTTCCAGCCAATGGCCCAGCTTTATCGAACCTTATCTCGAGCATCGTCCGTCGCTGGCGTTGTGTCTGGTTCTGGTGGATGTAAACGTGCCTCCGCAGGAAAACGACCGGCAGTTGCTCGATTTTCTCAGCGCAAGCGGACGGCCGTTCCTGATTGTTGGCACGAAGAGTGACAAGCTGTCGGGAAATCAGCTGCGAAATTCTCTGCACACGCTCACGCAGGAATTTCCTCAAGCCCGCATTGTTCCTTTCTCGGCAAAAAGCAGCGCCGGGCGCGAAGAGCTTTGGAAAGAGATTCGATCCGCGGTCGACAACCATCGCGGCTGAGCCATCGCGTGGGCAGTTACCTGGGTTCCATTCCTCAATCGGCTGGCATCCGTTATGATCTAGCAATCTATGTCTACTTATCTGATTACGGGAATTGCCGGATTTATTGGGTCGTCGCTGGCGCGGGCGGTTTTGGCGCAGGGTGACGGCGTGCGGGGTGTTGATAATTTTTCTACGGGGAAGCGTAGCAATATCGCCGAGTTGCTCGACCGGATTGAGGTTCGCGAGGCTGACTTGCTCGACCTGGAAGCCATGCAGTCGGCTTGCCACGGGGTCGATTACGTTTTGCATGAAGCTGCGATTCCTTCGGTTCCCAGGTCGGTGCTGAACCCACTGGAGAGCAATCGAGCCAACGCCGACGGGACGCTCAATTTGCTGGTCGCGGCTCGCGACGCAAAAGTAAAGCGGGTGATCTATGCGGCTTCGTCTTCGGCTTACGGAGATACTCCGACGCTGCCCAAACACGAAGCTATGTCTCCCAATCCGATCTCTCCCTACGCCGTGGCCAAGCTTGCCAGCGAATATTACATGGCGTCGTTTTTCCGCTGCTACGGCCTGGAGACGGTGGCTCTGCGGTATTTCAATATCTTTGGGCCGCGGCAGGATCCGACTTCCCCGTACTCCGGCGTGCTGGCGAAATTCATTACGCAGATGCTCAAGGGAGAGCAGCCGACCATCCACGGCGATGGCGCGCAGAGCCGCGACTTCACTTACGTTGACAACGTAGTTCATGCGAATTTGCTGGCTTGCAAAGCGCCCGCCGGCGAAGTGGCGGGACGAGTATTCAACGTCGCCACCGGGACTCGCATTGATCTGAATGAAATGTTTCGCGTGCTCAAGAAACTTACTGGCTATCCCGGCGAAGTGAAGCACGGCCCGGACCGCGCCGGAGATGTGAAGCATTCGCTGGCCGATCTGTCGCGTGCGGAAAAACATCTGGGATACAAACCGCAAGTGAACTTCGAAGAAGGCCTGCGCCGAACTGTCGATTGGTATCGCGGTCAGGAAAAATCGGCAAGCGCTTGAAGCAGCTTCGGACTTCAGGCGTCCGCTCGAACCTCGACCTCAAGCCCGTTTCCTGAAGCCTGTTTCCTGAAGCCTGCCCTTCATTACCTTCGTTATCTGTGGCCGGATTACGCGCCCGGCTACAGTTGCGGTATGACACTCTCGTCTATGGTGGTCTCGCGCGATTGGGCTGAAGTCAGTGTGTTGGAGTGCATTCTTGGCGGATTGCACATCGCTGTGGATGTCGAGCCGGAGCCGGCGCGAGCTCGCGCCAAACTTGCTAAATCAAAAATCGACGCCCTGATCGTCGACTGCGATCTGGATGGAACCACGAGTTTTCTGCGCGGCCTCGGAACCGGATTGAACGCGGTGCCGCTGGTGATTGTGAGCGGCTCGAACGGGCACACCAATCTGCAGGATACCGGCGCAACCTTCGCTTTCAAGAAGCCGATCTCAGTGGAGCAGGCGGTGCGCACGCTTTCAGCCGCGCGCAACATGATTCTCGACGGCAGACTTCGCTACAACCGTCACGCTCTCGATCTGCAAGTATCGGTCGCCTACGGACCCCGGAAGAAAGTCGAGGCTCATCTGATGAACCTCAGCCAGGGAGGCGTCGGCGTCCGCCTGCCTGGGCCACTCGCGCTGCCCGGCCCAGTGCGAGTCAGCTTCCAGCTTCCAGACAGCAAGGTTCAGATGAAGCTTCAAGGAGAAGTTGCCTGGATCGATAAAATGGGCAACGCCGGAATCCGCTTCCTCGATATGACCCCAGCCGTGAAGCGCGACCTAAAACTATGGCTGGCGCAACAGTACCTTTCGCACTAGGAGCGCCCGGCACGGACCACAGGGGGGACTATCGTCGTCCAGCGGTCACTGTTCTGAGCGCTAATTACGGGGTGATCTCAAAGGCGACGCCGGCGTTGTACTTGCCAAACGATTGCGTGGTGCCGTACAGGTTGCCCTTCTCGTCGAGAATTACGCCGTAGACAACAAAACCGCCATCGGAGCCGTTGAACTTGTGCAGCACGCTGTAGTTCCACTTCCCGTTTTTCTGCGGCGTCAATTTGAAAACCACGCCGCAGGTGTAGCCGCCGCAGTCCGCCACGCCGCCGCTGGCTGTGCCGTACAGGTTCCCTGCCTTGTCGAAAACCATCGTTGTCCCCGGAAGGCAGCCGTCCGCGCAGTTCGGGAAATCGTAAAGCACGGATTGTTTCCAATGACCACCGGAGGATGGAGTGAACTCGAAAAACGTTCCGTTGCCGTTGACTCCTCCGTACGCCGTAACTCCATACACGTTGCCGGAAGCGTCGACGACCAATCCTCCGTCGGGGTTCTGGCCGTCGGTCGCGAAGTTGGCGAAGCGATGCAGAACGTGGTAAGTCCAGGTACCGTCCCCGTTCGGCGTCATTCGGAAGGCCACGCCACAGCCAAGACCCTGCTGGCAAAATTTATTATGGCCGCTGCTTTGTGAATTGCCACCGTAGAGAGTTGTGCCATAAAGATTGCCGCGACTATCCCAGCTCGGAGCTGCGGCAACGCTAGAGCCGAAGCCGTCACCTCCGCCATTACCTCCGAAGCTGTAGAGCTGGGAGTAGCTCCATCCGTCGAGGTTCGGCGCCAGTTCCCGCTACGGCGCCCGCCTTATAGCTGCCGGGGCCCAGATACCCGTAGATGTCATCCTTCTGATCCAAGAGCAGATTGGCGCCGCCGAGATTGTAGAGCACGCTGAAGTTCCACCCGGGTGCCCCAGGCGTCAACTCGAATACGTTGCTTAGATCGTTAGTTCCGCCGGCTGACGTACCGAATAAATCGCCCTTGCTATCGATGATCAGGCCGCTATCGGGAGAGCCGTCGGTCCATTGTCCGCCAAAACAATAAAGAACACTCTCGCTCCAAGTGCCGTTGCGCTGCTTGGCTAGCTCAAATACTGTTCCGCCGCTGCCGTCGCCCTTGCATCCTGCATCGCCCCCACCGGTCGCTCCGTACAGGTTACCCGCTGCGTCCAGTACGAGAGGGCCCGCGGGAAAGGATCCATCGTTGCCGGAGCCAAAATTGTGCAGGACCCTGTATTTGCTGCCGGCCGCGTGGGCATCTGGGATTAGCATAACCGCTAGCGCCAAGGGCAGCATCCGAATCACCGCAGGAATGAGCCGTCTTGACATCATCTGACACCGCCTTGCTACAAGCCGACTGGCTCGATAAGAGAGGGCAGCGGGAAACCATCCCCGCCGCCCGTTACTATACCACGGTTTACAGCTTCCAGCGTGGCCGCCGTCAGTCCGAGTCGGTACCATCCGGACCGGTGGGCGCATAAGGCGCGTTATTGATGTAGTAGTTCCTGAAGAAACTGGCCGCGTGCGGGGTCGTGATGTTGGTGAAGCTGCGTTGATTGCTCAGGCTGAAGAAGTCTGAAAGCGGAACTCTTAAGTCTCGGTAGATAAGAAAAATGGTTTCTGTTACGAAATCGGAACAACGATTACGGGGAGCGTCGATTTTCTGCACGGGCGTCCATGTGTAAAGGATGTCATGGAACTGAGCACGTGGACGCCCGCGCCTACATTAGCGGAATCTTGCTACGTCTTCTTCATCGTCGCTTCCGTTTCTGGATTCGAAGTAGGCCAGCCTTGCCAGGTGTTCGCCGGGCGTTTTGTGGAACCAGAACGCAAATAGAAACCAGTACAGTCCCGCGAAGACGGCGGCGACCGCGATCGCGAGAAGGATGGCGACCGGCCACGTGGGAAGAACGTTGGTGATGGCGAGCGCCATCACGGCGAAGAGCAGGACGGCGCACAGCAAGATCAGGCCATCGAGTAGTTGTGTAAGCGCTCTGAGGGAAATTGGAACCGGACACCAGAGAAGCCGCACGCGTGGCCGAGCCTGCGCATTCTGCGCAACCACCGCGCGCGCGAGTTGCGCCTCAAGCTGAATAGCAGGCCGCGGCGAAGTGGAAAACAGCAGTTCAGTAGCGCCCTCGGCGCGATTGCCTTCCACCGCGGCCGACTCGCACGGGGCAAACAGATAGACGGCGGAAAGAATCTGGATAAAGATCCATTCCTTCAGCAAACGCTCGGAGCGCTCGGGGAGATCGAGAAACTGTACGCCCGCTTGTCCCCAGGAATCCGTCCAGGCAACCCGGCCGGTGGTTTCGACGCGCACCCGTGGCGCCGCCAACTCAAAGCGCAGACGAACTTGCTGGCCGGGAGACAACGGCGCAGCGGTCTGCATGGCGATGCCGAATTCGTTCACATCGCGGAGCACGGCTCCGTTGGCGGCATCCAGGGTAATGTGCGACAAGGTGCGAATCTTCTGCCGGTAGGGCCGCGACGGCTTGCGCAGAATGACATTCCCGAGCTCAGTCCTTGGCCCAGTCAGTTGGCGATCCACCAGAGTCGACCGAGAAGTCATGAATAAATCTTAGCCTTGACGAGGGCCGCGCCTCAGTAACCGGAGTGGTTCCGAATGTCTGACACTCAGCGGGGTAAGAAAACGTGTCAGGAAGCGGTACGGTGCGCGGCAGGCTCGGTTCGAGCGGGAATCTCGCGAACCCGAGTTTGGTCGCGCGCAATCAGGCTATTGAGGTCGTAGCTGTAGGGTCCGTAGGCGCGGAAGGCTTGTTCATCAAACAGGCGCTTGATGCCGCAGCCCAGGCAAACTTGATAGGAGTGATCACGGAAGCGAACCGGCCAACTCATCTTGCCGTGCCAGCAACCTCGGAAGATTACGACTCCAGCCGCTCCCATCCCGGTGGCAAGCACACCCAGACGCCAGAGCCAACCCGACTTCTTTTTCTGTTCACTCACCTGCCACAACCTGTAAGTCCTTCCAACGGCTAAGGATATGCTCAATTCGACGGGCGCGCAATGGTTTTTCGGAAGGCTATGAATCAGAACGGCTTCCGCAGCTTACCAAAGAGCAGGGCGAGACTGCTGACCTTCGTGCGCTGAAAATATTGCGATTCGCGCCAAACCCCTGTAACTTAACCTGTAATGCCACGGCCGAAGGCAAGGAACTGCGCAGAGACCGTCTGCGCGAGTTCAGACAGATTAAATTGAAAAACGATTTCTCCCCTAAGAGTGACCGTTGTTTCGACCGTCCGATCGACTGACATCGATTGCGCGTGTTGAAGCAAAGTTTTCCGCCACTTCCATGAGCGCGAGTCTGAACAATGCGGGCTTGGAGTTGATTAAAGGAGAAACCGCGCCAACTCCCGCGACTCGAACTCCATCTCCCACCGGTCACGAGGCCTTGCAGGCTCTGCTCGCCTTCTCATCGTTGCATGAGCAAATCCGCGCGCGCCGCGCCCGCGATGGCGCACGCCCGAGCCCGGCGGATGATTGGCAGCTCGAACATTTTCTTCTCGATGAAGTTCTGCAACTGGTTGCCGAACGCGCGCTCGCCATCACTGGGGTCGACGGTGTGGCCATCGCGTTGGCGGAAGGCAATGCCATCGTTTGCCGGGCTTCGGCGGGAAGCATCGCACCGGATGCGGGAGTTCGTCTCGATCCAAATTCAGGATTTTCCGGGGAATGCCTCGCCTCCGGACGCATCGTCCGCTGCGACGACGCCGAAACTGATTCGCGAGTAAATCTTCAGGCCTGCCGCCGCCTGGGCGTCCGCTCCATGCTGGCCGTGCCCCTTTCGGCAAAACAAAATGTCATTGGATTAGTGGAGGCCTTCTCCAACGAGCCCTACGGATTCAACGACAGCGACGTTCGCAGCCTGAGCCTGCTGGCTGAGTTAATTCTCTCGGCCATGAAGCCGGAGGAAGAAGATCGCCTGAGCGAGATTTCACGGCGCGTGGTCCACAACGTCGCCGTCGAGCCCGAGCCGGTTCTTGTAATCGTGCCGACGCCGGAAGACTTGGGCCACAGTTCCGAGCTTCCTAAAGAAACCTCAGTCGAAACTTCCGCATCAGTTGCGCCCGAGGATTTGAAATCCAGCGACCATACCATCGACGTCGCGGAACTTGAAGGAACTTCTCGTTTCCGTCCCGGCGTCGCGGTGGTGGCTGCGGTGGTATTGCTGGCCGTGGCTTTGGGCGCAGGAGTGTGGTGGGTCCTCGGCCGCCGCGCACACTCGGTCACAGCAAGCGCACACTTGATTGCGCAAAGCTCTGCACGGCCAACCGCGCAGCCTGCGAGCGCAATCGCGAAGCCGGTTGCATCACCAACGACCACGGCAGTGGATACCGCCGCTGATGAGAGCGATTCTTCCCCGCAGGCTTCGGAAGAATCCGGCGCCCTGCCGCGGGTCACGGACATTCGTCATTGGTCGTCAGCAGACTCCAGCACAGTGGTGATCGACATCCAGGACCAGGTTCAGTACGAAGCTCATCGGCTGCCGAATCCGGAGCGAATTTATTTCGACTTGCACGACACCACCCTGGCGTCCGCATTGCTCAATAAAATTATCGCGGTGAACGATGGGTTGCTGCGCCGGGTTCGCGTCGCGCAACCGGTCGCCGGCGTGACCCGTGTGGTGCTCGAAACCAACAGCGCGTCGGATTTCTCCGTCAGTCTCGAACCGAATCCCTACCGCCTGGTGGTCGAAGTTCGCAAACTTGGAAGCAAGCCGATCCCCCGCGCAAAGATCGATCTCTTCGCTCCCACCAATCCCACGCCCGTGGAAACCGCAACCGGGCAAGCTCCCCACGATGTCCCTCCGCCGGCTCAGGTCGCCGCGAATTCGAAGCCGGTCAACCCGACTCCTCTTGCAGTGAACCGAGCTGAAAAACAGCCGGCAGCAAGCTTAACCCCAGTCGAGACCGCGCAAACTCACACGCCCGCATATCCGGCCAAGCTTCGCGTCGTGCTCGACGCCGGACATGGCGGTTGGGATCTGGGAGGGGTCGGTCGCAAGGGTTTGTTCGAGAAAGATCTCGTGCTCGATATCGTGCAGCGCCTCGGGCACCTGGTTGAGAGCCGTCTTGGAGCCGAGGTCATCTACACGCGCAAGGATGACAGTTATCTCGCCCTCGAAAAGCGCGCCGAAATTGCCAACCTCGCGCAAGCAAACCTCTTCGTTTCCGTCCACGCAAATTACAGCGATTACCCTTCGGCCCGCGGCGTGGAAACTTATTACACCAACACCTATTCGTCAGTAAAGGCGAGGACTGAAGAAACGGACGAAGCGGAGGCAGCCGGCCTGAAAACGATCGATTGGACCAACGTCGATATTCGTGAAAAGGTACAAGAGTCGCGAAAGATCGCCGCCAGCGTGCAGCGCGCGTTGTACGCCATGCTGTCTGCGAAAACCCCAGGCTTGCGCGACCGCGGGGTCAAGGAAGCTCACTACGTCGTGCTCACCGGAACTTCCATGCCCGCGATCCTGGCTGAAGTTTCCTTCGTCAGCAGCCCCACCGACGAGAACAACCTGCAGAGTGCAACCTACCGCCAGCAAATCGCCGAAGCCCTCTACAACGGCATCGCCCACTACGAGGCGGCCAATCACAATGTAAAGATGGCCAGATCGTCAGCGAAACCGACCGGAAGGTAATCCGTAGAAACTAGCTCCGCTACGTTTAAGGCCAAACCAATCGCGGCCTGTCATCGTCCTTCCCCAACCCTTCCGTACTTCTCCAGCCACTTCAACTCTTCCCGTACCTTGATCTTCCCGTGCCACGGATTCTTATCGAGCTCATGCCCTTCGCCGGGAAATATCAGCAGCGTGCTCGGGACACCGAGCGCGTGCAACGCATGATCGAGCACATACGCTTCCGCCACGGCCACGCGAATATCCTCCGCCCCAGCGACAATATGCGTGGGCGTGCGCACTTTGTTCATCTGGTAGATCGCCGCCTCATCCTGATAACGCTGCGGCACCTCCCAGGGGAACCCTCCAAGAAAATAAATGTCGTCAAAGCTGGTATCGTCATTGCCCCAGTTGGCGACGTATTCCACTGCGCCTCCACCTGTCACCGCGGCCTTGAAGCGAGTTGTCTGCGTGATCAGCCAATTCGCCATGTAGCCGCCGTAGCTGTAACCGCCAACGGCAAGATGATCGGGATCGGCGATGCCCTCTTTCACCAGCGCGTCGACGCCAGTAAGAATGTCCTTGCCCGGACGCGAAACATTTTCCGGCACGATCCCCGCCAGAAACTTGTCGCCGTAGCCGGTCGAACCACGATAGTTCGGCTCGAACACCAGCCAGCCCTGCGTCGCCGCCAATCGGTCCCAAACGTACCAGTCGGCCTCGAAGTGGTTGCCATCGGCATCGTCGGGGCCTCCGTGCGGAAACACAAACGTGGGCAGATGTTTCGCTTCGAACTTTCCCGGCGGATACATCAGCATGCCTTCGATAGCTGTCCCGTCATCGGAAGTCCAGTGGTAAGGCTTGGCCTTAGGCAGATCGCGCTCGGCCAACGATTTATTGAACGAAGTAATGGGACGCGCCGATTTCAATGCGGAAGGACTATCCGCGAGGTAAATCTCGGTTGGTTCCTCAATGGCCGAGTGGACAAAAGCAATCCGCGACGAATGTTGCGCCGCGGCAACATTCTTGTAGCTGCCCGCCACGCCAGGCAATTGGGAAAAAGGCGCAGAAACCTTCGGCTCGAAATACGCCTGAGTCTCAGTGCCAAGCTGGCCGGTCGCAACCACGCCGCCATCCGGAGTGATGGCGTATGGCCCAATCGCGCCTCCGAAATCAGCCGCCCAGCGCTGGGTTTCGCCGGTATCTGCGTCAACCCAATAAAGCCGGGCCTGTGTGTCTTTGTACTTTCCCTCCACCGAGCCATACTGCACTTCGAAGAAAATGTGCTTGCCGTCTTTGGCCCAGCGCAAATCTTGTTCCTGCGCCTCGTTGTGCGTGATCTGTCGCGGCAGACGATCGACAGCCGCTTCTCGCAACTCGACCGTGTAAATCTCGAACTCGCCGATCTTTTCTTCGCGCTCCGAAATCGATTCCGTCACAAATGCCAGCTTCCGCCCATCCGGCGAAACATCCATTTCATGCACTCGCCAGGGCGTGGCGGCAAGCCTGCGCGCACCCGCAGTCACATCCGGCTCCTCGTCTGAATTTTGATCGGGTTTGCTTCCTTCAGTCGATCGCCGGGCAATCGCATCCGCAACACCAATACTGAAAATCATGTCGCCGCGCTCCGCCGCGCGATATTGCAAAACATCCTCCCATTCTTTCTTGTAAGCATCCTTCTGCGCCTTCGTCCACGGCGTACGCGTGGCAAAGTAGAGCGTGCGAGAATCTGGAGACCACGAAAACGAATGCACTTCGCCATCTCCCTCCGTCACCGGAAACGCTTCCCCGCCCCCAGGTGAAATGAGATAAAGCTGAGCCACCGCTTCCTCTTTCTTGGAATCGTCCTCTTTACCAGTTGTGCGCTCTGATATAAATGCAATCCATTTTCCATCGGGAGACCACTGCGGCTTGGTGTTGTCGCCGGCTTGCGTAAATTGGGTCAGCGATCCTCCGCCATGCGCATCGTCGCGATAAAGCCACAAGTCGTTGCGAAAGGCGCTCTGGTCCCAATCTGCGCGTTGCGTGTTGATGAGAACGGAATTGCCGTCCGGTGAAGTCGCTACCGCAAGGATGTCGACGTAATTGAAAAAATCGTCGAGCGTGAGCTTGGGTTTATCCGCGGCGTAAACCAGGGCGCAAGTAAAGTTAAGAGCAAATACAGCCAGAATAGAAACTCGCAGAAACCGTCCGTTTGTCATGGGCAGAAACAGAGGTATACCGCGAGCGACCAGCCCTTGTAAACCCGAATCGCGGGCGCGAACTGCGAGTCACATACTCAAGGCGCCGGTTCGGAGTTCTTCAGAGCATCGTCAAGGCCTTGATTGCTCTTCGGCGCGCTGCCCTCGATGATCCGCCAGCCGTCGTCGTATTCGCGAAAGCTCACCGTGGATTTGTATTGCACCCCGCCCCCATACAGCGCGGCTCCCACTTCATTCACCGGAATCCACTTCCACAGAAAATCCACGTCGGCGGTGTTGCCGCTCTTGCTGATCCCGAGTATTCCAGTGAGTTGCCTGCGGGCTACGGGCACGCCGAAGTATCGAGTGTCCGTGGCGCCGGTTGGGATCAGATCGTGAAACGTGTCCACTCCGATCGGAGTAAGCGCAACCTGCCAGCAAGGCGGCGGCGCCACTTCCGGCGGGCAAGCGTTGACCGAACCCGTGATCCAGCCCCGACGCTGCAAGACCATATACTCAGGCGACACATAATCTTTGTTCGAAATCACGCCAGTCCGAAGAAAGAACTGTTGCGTGCTCTTGAACATGTCAGAGCCGGCAATCAGATCCGAGGCCAGCCGCCGGGTGAGGAAGTCGCGGGGTGAGCAAGCGACTGCGATGGACAACAATCCGAGAACGAGCGCGATTCGTACTTTCCGCATGAAGTTTGGTTTGAGTCTAGTCGACGATTGTAACCAAACGCGAGCCCTGGCGCGGCAAGAAAGGACGGTCGGTGATCTGGCCTTCAAATTTGGCGGACCAGCGGCCTGGAATTGCGGTCTTGCAGGATGGACAATGGCCGTCTGCGGTCAAGCAGTATTTCTCGACGAAGTAGCCGTTGCGCTCGATCAGGGTTTCGCCGCAGTTGTGGCATTTTGTGTTTTCGCGATCGTCCACCATGCCCGGTAAGTTTCCGGCGTACACGTAGCGCAAGCCCGACTGCTTGCCGATTTCAACGGCGCGCAGCAAATCTTTTGGCCGCGTGTTGTCGGGATCTTCCATTTTGTAATCTTTGTGGAAGGCGGTCACATGCCAGGGAATTTCCGGCGAGACGCTCGCCAGAAACTCCGTCAACCCGCGCAACTCGTGTTCCGAATCGTTGAAGCCGGGGATGAGCAGCGTCACAATCTCCAGCCAAATGCCCATCTGGTGCAGGCTGCGGATGGTTTCGAGAATCGGCCCGATGCGTCCGCCGAGTTCGTGATAATGGCGGTCGTCGAAACTCTTCAGATCGACTTTATACAGATCGATCCACGGACGCAGATATTCCAGCACTTGCGGCGTGCCGTTGCCGTTCGAAACGAACCCCGTAATCAAACCCGCTGCCCGAGCTTCTTTGAACACGGCGACTGCCCACTCGCTGGTGATCAGCGGCTCGTTGTAGGTGCTGACCAGAACCTTCGCGCCTTGCCGAAGCGCGTCCCGCACCAGCGCTTCCGGCGACGCTTCGAGCGGCGGCGAAACCGCATTGGGATCGCGCAATGCTTGCGACGTCACCCAGTTCTGACAGTAGCCACAGTGCAGATCGCATCCCAGCATGCCAAAGCTGTACGCCAGCGCGCCCGGGTACGCGTGAAAGAACGGCTTCTTCTCAATCGGGTCGCACTGCACTCCGCCGATGTATCCCCAAGGCACATACAAAGTGCCTCCGCGGTTGTAACGGACCTTGCAGACTCCGGGCTGTCCATCTGGAATCGGACAGCAATGCCCGCAGGCATAACAGCGAACCCGATTGCGATCCAGCTTCTCGTAAAGTTCGCCCTCGCGAACCTGCTGGTTAACGATATCGCGAAGCGTGGGCACAGTCTTATTCTAAACCTCGGCATCGCGAGTCGCGGGTTTAGGGCGCGGCTTCTTTGTTCTGTTCCGTGATGCCGGCGAATTCGAAGACGGTTCGGAGGTCGCGCCAGTTGCCGGCCATTGCGCCGGGGATGGCGGCTTCGGCTTGCATGATTCGTTCGTATTCTTTCTGGTCGGCTTCGGGTTCGGCGTCTTGCCGTGGTTTCTTTCGCTCCTTCGGAGCTGGGTCGTTTTCTGGGTTTATCCCACGGCTTGCGCCGTGGGCTGCGTTCTTTCGCCGCTTCGCGGCTGGTTCGGCGCATGGGCCGGCAGCGATTGCTTCGACCACGCGGACAGAAGTGTCCGCGCTACACTGCGCCTGCTCGGCTTCCTGGGCTTGGCTTATGGGTGGGCCGTATTCGGGGTGTTCTGTCAGGTATTGGCGGGCGTAGTCGGGGACTTCGCGGACCATGGTTTGCTTTTGGTCTTCGTAACGGGCCTCGAAGCGGACGTTTTTTGCGTTTCTGGCGGCTATGCGCAGGGCTTGAATGATCAGCCTGGCGCGAATGGGTTCGAGCGTGCCTTTTATCAGGCCGTCGACTACGTGCATGATCGAAAGCTGAATGGATTCGCAATCTTCGAGCAGGGCCATGGAGTGGAGACGCATGTCGACGCGCTGTTGAACGCCTTTGATGACGCGGGTGTGGAAATAGCAGAAGAACTCGCCGCGCAGGGCGGGCGAGCCGCAGCGCTGTCCGGTGACTTTGATGTGGGTGCAATTACGAACGTTGGGACGTTTGGGAACAGGAATGGGCATGGGACTACTCCTGAAAAAAACGCGCGAATCCGCGTAGATCTATGAAACGATTGGGTCGGGTTCGAAGGGTATGGGCCAGATCTATGAAACCAAAGGGGTTGCGGGCAAAATCTTGGGAACAAAGGGGTTGCAGGGCGGGAGAGGCTTCGAAACGGTGGTTGGGGAGGGCTGGGGGCATTTGGGGTCTCTTGTTGGGGAATATGTGTAGTGTTACATATATCTTAAAGTAAAGTCAAGGGAATAGTGGGGAAAGTTGGGGGGGAGTTCCAAAATGGGAATGGATTGAGAGTTCGTGATGAGGCTGGGTTTTGGAAAACCTGTTGCCCCGAAAGGCGCAGCGTCCCACCCTCCGCAAAGAACGCGGAAGGGTGGGGCACCCATAGCTTATGGGATTTAGAATTTAGTTGGAGTGGGTAGGCCGCCCTGGTTTAGGGGGTGATTTTGTATGCGGTACCGCAGCCGTAGTTGTCGCAGCCCACGCCTGAGCCTCTGCCACCAACCTCGGTTGTGCCATAAATGTTCCCCGCCCCGTCCATCATTAGATCTAACGGGTACGAGCCGTCACCGTATTCACCTGTGCAGCTGAAAGTGTAGACCACCGAGGTTTTCCATTCGCCGTTTTTGCCGGGCTTCAGCTCGAACACCGTGCCGCAACCCTCAGAGCCGCCGCCCCACTCCGTCGTGCCATAGAGATTTCCTGCCTTGTCGAAGATCAGGCCGGCGAGCGGGTTTTCGGGCGGATTGCTGTCTCGCTTCCGTGTGCCCCAATCGTCAATGATTTTCTCTGTCCATTGCTCATTCTTGCCGGGCTTCAGCTCGAACACGGCACCGCACCCGTGGTCGTATTCGCAACCGCGGGGTCGGTACCCGCCGCCGTACAAAGTTGTGCCATACAGACTCCCGTTAGCGCTCCGTATAACGCCAGCTATGGGGGCGTATCCGTCTGTGCCGTTGTTGTTGAAGCTGTGGAGAACCTTCTCTTTCCAGGTGCCGTTCTTGTCGGGGCTCAACTCGAAGACCGTGCCCATGTCGTTGATGCCGCCTCCTTGGGTCGTCCCATACAGGTTTCCAGCCTTGCCGAAGATCAGGCGTCCAGTAGGGCCGGACCCGTCCGTGCACCCGCTGGCCGAGCAGAAACTGTACAGCATGGTCTCCGTCCAGGTGCCGTTACCGCCGGGAGCCAGCTGAAATACCGTACCGCATCCGTCCAGACCGCAGCCCGATCCGTAGGAAACGCCACCGAATACCGTCGTGCCATAGAGATTGCCGTTGGCACCCAATGTAACGCCACCCTGTGGGGCGTAGCCGTCTTTCCCGGTGAAGCTATAAAGGACGGTCTCAGTCCAGACGCCGTTAGCGCCGGGCGACAACTCAAATACCGTGCCACATCCGTAAGTGCTGCACTCTGTGGCAGTCCCGCCGTCGGAGGTGGCACCATACAAGTTTCCGGACGCATCCGAGATCAGCCCGCCGGTCGGGATTTCCCCGTCGGCGCAGTTGGTTTGAGAGCAGAAACTGTATAACACCGTTTCGGTCCACGTGTCGTTCGCGCCCGGCGTCAACTGGAAGATAACGCCGCAGCCCGTGTCGCCGCCCCCGCAGTTCGGAAAATCACCGCCGAAGGCGGTTGTGCCATATAAGTTACCCGCGGAGTCGAGAATCAGGCTCCCAGAGGGACGGTTGCCGTCCGGGCAGTTGGTGAGGGAGCAGAAACTGTAGAGCACTTGCCCGGCAGCGGATGCAAGGACGGGAGCAGCGATGGCGGGAAATCCGGAAACTAGGGTGAACGCTGTGAGCAACAGGAGCAGTGGTGTGTTGTTTCGCATGTTGCTTCCTCCGCGGGGTGGGGGAGTTCCCGGTTCTCGTTCTTGCCTTCTAGGGCGGTACCGATTGTAGCCCAGATTGCGGGCCGCGGCATGTGAAACGATTCTTGTCTGGTGCGCTTTTGTGGCCGGGGCTGGTATGGCGTGTCGGGGCGGCAGAGCTTTGCTCCGCTGGACGCGTCGGAGACCCGTCCCCACACAATCGTTTCCACGCCAGCCTGAGTACAGAGATCCTTCGTTGGGAGTCCTTGGCCTTGCCGAGGACTTCGGGGCCTCAGTGACAGCGTGGTGGGCTGGCCAGAATGACTGCTGACGTAGCAAGGCACGATGGTCACGCGTTCTGGTTACCTATAATGTGCAGCGGGTTGCATCTTAGGAGGGCTGTCTGGGGTTGGGAATTCGTTGTACGTGTTTTATTTTCAGTAGCTTGCGGAATATCCTGGCTATGGTGGTCTAGCTGCATTTCTCCTTGTGCCCGCTGCCTTGGGGCGTAGATCGGGGTATCCATTGTTGAGCTGGACGCAAGAGGTTGTGGTTGCGGTTCCGCAGGCGTTGCCCGAGGTTAAACCCAAGCGCAAGCACACGCTGCTGCCGATTCTGGTGGTGTTGTTCCTGTTTTCGTATGGCCTGATGTGCCTGCTGGCGGTGGAGCAGGATCGGACGATTTCGTCGCAGCGCTGGCTGATCCGGTCTTTGCTGGGCGACAGCACGGAACTGAGCAACCTTAAAGGTAAGATCATTCAAAAGAAATATGCCGACGCGCAGGCGCAGGCGAAGGCTGGGGCTGGCGCGCAGACGAGTCCTGCGAACCCGTCATCGGGCCCGGCTCCTTTGACCCAAGTACCGATGAACCAAGCTCCGATGAACCAGGCTCCGATGAACCAG
>DATNHO010000045.1:0-6442 GCA_035604895.1 Terriglobales bacterium
AGGTAGAGATGCAGAATGTAGAAGAACATGGGCACGCGTCCGAAGGTCAGTAGCGGAGACAGCGCGGGCGAAATAACTTGCTTGCCGCCCTTCTGGTCGAGCTTTCTGTCGAGCCAGGCCAACAGCAGCAGAGACGGGCCAAGCGTCATCAGAAGAAATTGCAAAGACGGCGGATACTTCTCGACATCGAGGAAAAGAATGATGGTCTTTTCAAGCGTGGGCTGGATGTGCCATGGGCCCTGAGAGACGCCGCCTAATCCGGCTGGCGGATTTCCGTAGAGGTTGGTCAAGCGAAGGACGATGAAGGCCACGGTAAGGCCCAGACCGATGCGTGCGATGAGCTTTCGCCGCCGTTCTTGATCCAATAAATAGAGGGAGCCAAAAACGTAACCCGCCGCCATCACGGCAACCCATGGGATCAGCGGGAACAGAACAAAACTGCGCACGCCGAAGGGAAGCAACACGCCGGCCTTGACGTGCAGGATCGCCCACAGCCAGGCGAGCGAACCGAATTGTCGCGGGCGAATGGGATCGAGCAGGTCGTGGCCGACAATGAACAGGGCGGAGAAGGCTGCGATCCAGCGCAGGGGCATCCGCACAATTGCGGCCATCAGGACCATGGAAGCGCCCAGGCACCAGATTACGCCGAAGAATCCCCAGGGAATAAGGAACGTCCATGCGGTTCCGACGACGGTGAATTCGAGGAAGATGAGCCAGAGCCCGCGCGTCCACAGGAAGCGGGTTAGGGCCTGCGGGGTTCTGCGTCGGCCGTAAAAGAATGCGCCGGTGCCCGCCAGGAAGAAAAATAAAGGCGCGCAAAAGTGAGTAATCCAGCGCGTGAAGAACAGCGCGTAGTAAGTGTGGGCGAGATCCTCGGGCGCAAAGGGAACGTTGGTGAAAAAGTCTCGGGTATGGTCGATGGCCATTATTACCATCACCAGGCCGCGCATGATGTCGAGCGAAATGATGCGGCTGGAGGCGGTTGCGGGGCTTACGCCGGATGGATTGGACTGGGAGTGGGCGGTCGCAGTGACGGTCTGGGGCGATAAGGTCGACGACATAGCCGTTTCCTCCTGAACCGGAAATAGTAACCTGAGTTCTCCGGAAAATACACTGCAGCAGCAGGCGGCCAGATGCTTTCAGATATTAGACGGAAGTCGATGGGGATGGTTCGAGAGAAATATTGGGCCAGACGAAGTCTGTGGAGCGGCTGGGGCGTGAGCCCTCGTGGGCAAGACTCGCAGGTCCCACCGTACGTGCCGCGCGGGCTAGGAGGCCCTGAACACCGACTTGGGCGGGGCGCAGATTGATTCGAACCAGCGGCTGATGTAGACCTGGGCGTGAGCCTCGCCGCAGAAATGCCGGGCCGTGGCGGTATTCGCGGCAGTCAGATCCCACTTGATTACCTCTAGCTTCTGATCTCCGCACTCGATCACGAACCAGCGGATGGGATTGTCACTGACGATCCCGCAAATCTCGCATTGAAATTCCTTCACACTCGACATGAGTTCTCCCGGGAGCGATGGCTCGGCAAAGGCTAGTATAGCGGCAAGTCGCAGCAGCGCAAGCGCAAGGAGCCTGCCCGCGCCTGAAGTCAGTTGACTACCAGATAGCGATTAAAGAACTCCAGGGTTTCGATGGCCAACTGGCGGCGCGCATCGGGTTTCTGGAAAGTGTGGACATCGTCGACTTTCACCAGACTTACGGAAACTCCCGCCTGATGCAGCTTGTCGTAAAGTTCCTGGGCCTGCGCGATGGGGACCTCGTCATCGTGCGTGCCATGCACGATGAGAAATGGAGCATTCGATTTGTCGGCGTGGAAGACGGGCGACGCGCTGCGCCACACTTCGGGAATCTTGTTCGCGTCTCCGCCAAGGAAGTTGGCCAACATGGCGTCTCCGTCGGGGTCGTGATTGGTGAGGAAGTCGCTGGGACCGCTGACGTCGACAACCGCCTGGACGCGGCTGGAAAATTTAGCGAGTGCCGGGTCGGAGTTGTCGCGTGTGTCCTCCATACCCAGCAGCGCGGCCAGTTGCGCTCCCGCGGAATGCCCGAACGCCCCGATTCGATTGCCATCGATGTTGTACTTCGAAGCGTTGGCGCGCAGCCAGCGAACCGCTCTCTGCACGTCGTCCAACTGCGCCGGCCAGCGATTGTCGCTTCCGTGCAGCAGACGATAGTCCACCGAGGCGGCGACGAATCCCGAGCGCGCCAGAAAGTTTCCCATGCCGCGCATGGTGCTTTTGTCGAAGCTCGACCAACTGCCGCCGTGGATCAGCACCACGGCAGGGCGAGGTCTCGAACCGCGATCAGCCGGCTGATAGATATCAAGCAGCAGTTTTTCGCCGCCCTGCACGCCGTATGCGACATCTTGCTCGACGGAGACCGTGGCAGCAGGGTCGGAGATGGGCGCGGGAGTTTGCGGAACTGGCGGGCGTTGTGCGTTAAGGCATAGCGCAAATCCGAGGAGGAGGGTAGTCAGTGGGAAAGTCTTCGGGAGCATTGGGAAATTATAATTGCAGAATCGCAGCGCTGATCTAGCTTGTGCTGCCTTCCCTCGCGGTCGTTGGCGCGTCCCGGTTGTTCGGGGTCCCGTTGCTTGATCGTCAGCGATTTTGTTTGAGTTCCACCACATCCACCATGGTGTCGCTATATTGAAGGGCGCGCCTGGCCAATCGCCCGATCACGTCGGCGGAAAGCACATCGTGGAAAGCCACGACCACGACTCCCTCGGCAAACATGGCCGGATTCCACTTGGTCAGCCAGATTTCCTTTTCGCCGTGAACCTCGTTCCGCCGCGCACCAAGAATTACCGTAAATCGCGGGTGCAATTCGGTGCCGTTGTGAAAATCATCGTGCACCTCGGCGCAGGTGTAGCGGTAGAGTTTCTCGGCTTCGCGCATCTCGGCGGGAGTGAGCGAAGAACCATGCTTCGTGGCCCGGAGGACCACGAAAGATCCGTCGGAAGACGATTGTGCGAGGCAAGCCGATACCAGCAACAAGACCGTTATCACCGCTTTCAACTGTAGAACCTTCCGTAGGCGTAGTACCGCGCGGGTCCACCGTTTACAGCGCAGTCTTATTCACCATCGGCATCACGGCAGGCACTCAAAAGGTTGTGCGAAAACCAAAGTAATACAACCAGTTTGCACTTCTGACGAGGCACTCGAAGAAAAGCCGGGAGCGCGGACCACGATTCGCGACGCCCTTGCGCTACCTCCCTCGCGGTCGTAACATAGCGCGTCTCAGTTGTTAGGAGGTCCCTTGCTCGATCGCCGACGCTTTCTGAGCGCTGCTCCAGCGCTCGCAGCCGCTCTTGCCGTGCCCAGCAGGCTGTTTGCCCAACTCGATGGCACGCCTTCGCAGCTTCCCGACCGTGGAATTTACAGTCGCGATCCGGGCGCGTATTGGGCTGAGCTTCGCAAACAGTTTCTGATTCCCTCTGATGAGATTTATTTGAACAACGGTACCGTGGGGTCTAGTCCTGCGCCTGTTCTGCGGGCCGTTTTCGACGGCTACACCCAGACCGAAAAGATGGATCAGCAGGATCCCGAAGATTATCCGATTTGGGGTTACGCCGCGTGGAACCAGTTTCGCGATCCGTTGGCTGCTTTCGTCGGCTGCAAGCGCGACGAGATTGCCCTGGTGCGAAACGCCACCGAGGCCAACAACTACATCGCCAATGGAATTGAGATGGAGCGCGGCGACGAAGTGCTGATGACCGATCAGGAGCATCCCGGCGGCCTTCATCCGTGGCGTCTTAGGGCGAAGCGTTATGGAATCGTGATCAAGACCGTGACTCTGCCCAAGCCGGTCAAGAATGCCAGCGAGGTTCTCAATCTGTTCAACGACGCGATCACGCCGCGCACGCGTGTGATTTTTTTCAGCCACATCACTACTGTCACTGGCGTCGTTCTTCCCGCGAAAGAACTTTGTGCCCTCGCCCGTTCCAAGAATATTCTGTCGGCAGTGGATGGGGCGCACGTCACCGGCATGATGCGTCTCGACATTCATGACATCGGGTGCGATTTTTATTCGTCCAGCCCGCACAAGTGGCTGCAGGCTCCGAAGGGATCAGGGTTTTTATACGTGCGCGACGAAGTCATCGATCGCGTGTGGAACACCATCGCCACCGAAGGTTGGGACGAGCCTGAACTGCGCGCCGAGCGATTCCAGCGCATTGGGTCCTCGAATGTGCCGTCGCTGTGGGGACTGGTGGCGGCCATCAATCTCGCCAACCAGATCGGCATGGAACGGATTGAGCAACGGCATCGCGAACTGTGCGACTACATTCTTGGAGAGATGATGAAACGCGGCGCAGAGTCGTGGACGTCGCCCGACCCGGCGTTACGCTGCGCCATCGCAACCGTTAACGTTCCTCCCATCCAGCGCATGGACCTGGAGACGTGGATGTGGACAACGCATAAGATTCGCATCCGCGGTGGCGAGCCCTCGAAACTGCGGCTGTCGACGCCTTATTACCTGCAGAAGAAAGACATCGACCGTTTCCTGGAAGCGTCCGACGAGTACCGTAAAGAGAAGAAGCTGACCTAAGGTCAGAATGTGTTTGCCGCCTCACCTGTCGCGGAACCGGGGTCAACATTTTACAAATCCATGACAAACGGCTGACATGACGCAGGTCGGTGCAGAGTATGTATGTTGCGGTAGGCCTCGGCCGCAACCAAGCGGAACGCCACATAGAAAAGAGGATCTGCACCGTGAAACCCACCCTCAATCTGATTGCAGCATCATGCCTGGCCCTGTTCTTGACAACGGGTCTGCAAGCGCGATCGTCCGCGCCCACCATTACTCAAGTGTTCGCCTTCGGCTGCGATTCAACCGGCAAGGTCTGCCCAAACGGCGAATACCCGAATTCGCTCATCCAGTCTGCGGACGGCAATTTCTATGGCACAACACTAGTGGGTGGCGCAGGAAACGTGTCGGTTGGAGGCACGGTTTTCAAGGTCAGCGCATCCGGTAAATTCACCCTGCTTTACACGTTTTCCGCTGACCAGAATGGAAAATACCCTAACGGCAGTCTCCCAAACAGCTTGGTCGAGGGCAACGACGGATTTCTGTACGGCACGACTCTCCTGGGCGGGCCAAACAACACAGGGTTGGTATTCAAGATAAGTAAAACCGGGAAATTTCAAGTCTTAAACGACGCTGTGGGCTATAACGGCTACGGACCCACCACTCTTCTCGTCGGCCGCGATGGCAATCTGTACGGCGGCACGTTTGGCACGAATGTTCATGGCGGGAGCTTGTTCCGGGTTACGCCGAACGGTGTCTACACGCTCCTGCACGCGCTCAACGCCACCGTCGAAGGTCCCATGACATTGGGAATGACGCTGGCTTCTGATGGCAATCTCTACGGCACGACCCTCGGAGGGGAGGAGCTTTTGACGACGCTTTACCGCCTCACCCCTTCCGGGCAGTTCACTACTCTGCAAACTATTGTCTACGGCCAAACTCTGGTTAGTCCGCCGGTGCAGGCTTCGGATGGCAAGCTCTACGGTGGCTTGAGCCGATATGAAGATCAAGCGGAGCCGGCCATGTTTGCCAGCAACCTTTCCGGGAGTAATTTTGAGAATATCCTTCTTTCACAGTCGGTGTACGGTGACGAGGCGCAGTATATGACGCCAGCATCCGACTCAAATCTCTGGTGCGTTTTGGTGGACTTTGATTTGGACACCATAGAAGTGGTGAGCCTTTCGCTAAATGGCACGCTGCTGCAGACGGTTACATTTGACGGCGCCAACGGTGAATATCCGGACGCGGCGCTGGTCCAGGGCAGCGATGGCCGGCTTTTCGGCGTCACGGAACTCGGTGGTACGGTTCAGCAGGGCGAGACGGCAAATGGTGTAGTCTTCGCCCTGAATGCTGGTCTGGCTGCGCCGACGCCGGAATTGGTGAGCTTCAATCCATCGCGCGGCGGAGTAGGCACGCACGTCGCAATTCACGGAGCTCACTTCGTGGGCACGACGTCGGTCACGTTCAACGGAGTGAGCGCTACGTTTAAAGTGCTCAACGCTGGCTATATATTGGCGAGGGTGCCTCAGGGCGCGACCACCGGAGCGATCAGTGTGACCAACCCCGGCGGCACGACCACTAGTAAGGGAAATTTCACCGTGGAATAATGAACAGCCTAGTCGTAATATTCCAAACCCAAATGCGTGATCAGCTCTTCGCCACGCAAATGGCGGAGTGTGTTCTTCAACTTCATCAACTGAATAAACAAATCATGCTCAGGATAAAGTCCGGGCGCGGTCATGGGAGACTTGAAATAAAAACTTAGCCACTCCTGAATACCCAGCCCGCGAAGCTGGCCGCTACGCTGCGCCAGGTCCATAAATAAAACCAGATCGAGCACAATAGGCGCGGCCAAAATAGAATCCCGGCAAAGAAAATCCACCTTAATCTGCATGGGATAACCAAGCCA
>DATNHO010000046.1:0-10907 GCA_035604895.1 Terriglobales bacterium
CGGTTTTGAGTGGCACGTGCGCCTCAACCCGCAATCATCTTCCCCAAAATCTCCTTCAAGATCTTCGCGCACACTATCGCGGTCAGCTGCGACACATCCTGTTTCGGGTTATATTCCACGATGTCGGCTCCAACGATGTCACCGGTAATCGCATGCAGATGCGAAACCGCCTCGCGCACCGACATCCCTCCCGGTTCCCGATGAGAAATCCCCGGCGCGAACGCCGGATCGAGTACGTCAACATCGAACGAAACATAAACTGGCCCGGCAAGCTTGAGTTTCTCCAGCGCCGGCAGTTCCCGCATCTCCACAACTTCAACTCCGAAGCGGTCCGCCTGTTTTCGTTGGTGTGCATTCATGGTCCGAATGCCGAGCTGGATCAGCCGCTTCGCGCAGCCCTCTTCCATGATCCGGGCAAAAGGACAAGCATGCGAAAAACGATTCCCTTGAAATTCGTCATACAAATCAGGATGCGCGTCGAAGTGAACGATGGTGAGGTCGGCGAACCTCTTACCGAAAGCTCGTACGATTGGATAAGTGATTGAGTGATCGCCCCCAAGGCAAACCGGAGTGCGTCCCTCATCGATCAACTTGCCGACTGCGTTTTCAATGGCGATGAAAGCACCTTCGGCCGGCAAGGTTAAGTCGCCCGCATCCAGGACAGATTCTGGCCCAAGCTCGATCCCGCTCTCAGTGGAAGAATTCGACGAATCACAATGGAACGCCTCGCGAATCAAGGGTGGGGCCTCCGCTGCACCCCGAAGGTAGGAGGAATGGGCATCAAATGGGATGCCTAACAGGACGGGCTTTAGAGGTTTCCTGTGCAGGCTTCCCATGTAAGTCTCCAGTGTAGGGCGGACACTCCTGTCCGCCGCCTTTAATCTCAATCTTGCTCCTGCTTTCGGCTATTGCTCTTGATTCCACATCATCAGGTATAAGGCTGATAGGCATGTCCGCGCTATATTAGAAATGGTTTTTCTCCACGGAATCCGCCTCAACCTTCCCCTCATCCATTATTCTAGTAGCACACATTATGGCAAGCCGAACCAAGACTGGTACACAATCTTCCGCCGCGGTACTGGACACGCCCAATGGAGAACGCGAACGCGTGTTCGACGCATTCCGCCACTGGGGATATCTCGAAGCCGACCTCGATCCGCTCGGTTTTCTTCGTCCCGCCCCTCACGTCGATCTCAGAATCGACAACGAGTTCGCGCACGAAGCACGGCGCATCTACTGCGGCACCATTGGCGTCGAGTTCATGCACATCAGCGATCCCGCGCGCCGCCGCTGGATTCAGGAGCACATGGAAGGTCCTCCACCAGCCATCGACCAGGAGAAAGCTCTGGATTTGCTCATCCGCGCCGAACTGTTCGAGCAGGTGTTGCAGCAGCGCTATTTGGGTAACAAACGATTTTCACTCGAAGGTGTCACCGCGCTTATTCCCCTGATGGACGAAATCCTTGATGCGGCCGGGCAGCAGGGCGCGGGGGAACTGGTCATGGGCATGAGCCATCGCGGCCGGCTGAACGTAATCGTTCACATCGCGAAACGCGCGCCGGAAGAAGTATTTGCCGGATTTGAAGATGTCGATCCGCGCAGCGTTCTGGGCAGCGGCGACGTCAAGTATCACATGGGCGCGACGGGCGAATATCAAACTCGCAGCGGGGCCAAGGTCCACATCCACCTGGTTTCAAATCCCAGCCATCTGGAAGCAGTTGACCCAGTAACGATCGGCCGCACTCGGGCCAAGCACGATCGTACGGGCGCAGCTGGGCCTAAGAAGTATCTTCCGCTGCTGGTGCACGGCGACGCTGCTTTCGCCGGACAAGGTATCGTCGCCGAGACTTTAAACTTTGCCGATCTGCCCGGGTACACCGTGGGTGGGACAGTACACATCATTGCCAACAACCAGATCGGCTTCACCACCGTGCCGCGCGAATCGCATTCCGCGCGTTTCGCCGCGCAGCTTGCCCGGCGCCAGTCCATCCCAATTTTTCACGTGAATGGCGAAGACGTGGACGCCGTGATTCGCGTAGGCCGCATCGCCCTCGAATACCGTTACGCGTTCCATACCGACGTGGTCGTGGACATGCTCGGGTATCGGCGCCACGGGCACAGCGAAGTGGATGATCCCACCATCACGCAGCCGCTGCTCTACAAGGCCATCAAAGAGCATCCGCCGCTATGGGAAATTTATTCGGAAGACATCGGCGTCGAAGACGCGGCGACGCGCGTGCAAGCCATCCGCGCCGAACTCGAAGCCGCACAGAAAAACGCCAGCTCCATCACCAAGAAGCCGACCCTGCGCGACCTGCCAGCTTACTGGGACAACTACACGGGCGGGCGCTACAAGCCGGAGTACGAAGTTGAAACCGGACTATCCACGCAAGAACTGAGCGAGGTCACGCAGCCGCTGACGACTTACCCGGAGGATTTCCATATTCATCCGAAGGTAAAGAAACTCCTCGAACAACGCGCCGAAATGGGCGCTGGAAAGCGGGCAGTGGACTACGGCATGGCAGAAGCTCTGGCTTTTGGCAGTTTGGTGAAAGCAGGAGTGCCGGTTCGGCTCAGTGGACAGGACAGCCGCCGCGGCACATTCAACCAACGGCATTCTGTGCTGGTCGACGTCGAAAACGAAAAAGAATATGTACCGCTGCAGCATGTTTCCGCCGGCCAGGCGCGTTGCGAGATTTACAACTCCACACTCTCTGAAGCCGGCGTGCTCGGTTTCGAATACGGCTATAGCCGGGACTATCCGGAGGCGCTGGTTTTGTGGGAAGCCCAGTTCGGAGATTTCGCGAACGTCGCGCAGGCCGTGATTGATCAATTCATCAGCGCCGGCGAAGATAAATGGAATTTGCTCTCGGGTGTGGTCCTGTTGCTGCCCCACGGCTACGAAGGGCAGGGCCCAGAGCATTCAAGCGCGCGCATTGAGCGTTTTCTGCAGCTCGCCGCACGGGATAATTTTCAAATTTGCCAGCCATCGAATGCGGCACAATATTTCCATCTGCTGCGCCGTCAGGCGCTGCGCCACTGGCGTAAACCTCTGATCGTTTTCACTCCCAAGAGCATGTTGCGGCATCCGGACGCTTCTTCGCCCATCGAGGATTTTACTCATCTCCATTTCCTGAATGTTTTGCCTGACACCGAAGTAAGCAACGCCAAGCGCATTTTGCTTTGCACCGGAAAAATCGGCCACGAGTTACGCGAGGAGCGCAAGAAAAGGAAAGATAACTCGACTGCAATCGTCTTCCTCGAGCAAATGTATCCATTCCCTGAAGCCGAACTGATCAAGGAACTGGAACGTCACGCGAGCGCGCGCGACATCGTCTGGGTCCAGGAAGAGCCTGCCAACAAGGGCGCATTGTTTTATATGCTGCCGCGGCTGCGCAACCTCGCGGGAGAACGTCCCGTGCTTTCGGTAAAACGGTCCGCCAGTGCCAGCCCCGCGACTGGGTCTTTCAAAGCACATGAAATGGAGCAGAATACGCTGCTCACGCTGGCATTCTCCAGCAATGCCCAGTGAGACTTCGAACCGCGTCTAAGCGGGCCGCTCTGTGACGGGTTTTCCCCCGGATCCGGGCAAGGGAGCTTTCGCGCCGCCCGCGGCTTCGCCTGCGAACAGCGTATCCAGGCTGGCGTAAGCATAGATTGTTGGCGCGTGATTTTGCATCAGACCGCCAGTATCCGCCGTGGGTCCGTAGTTGCTGTGCAAGTCACGCCCCAGCATGCGAAGCATGGCTGACAGCTGCCCTCGATGGTGCGAGGTGTGCGCGATGCGCCGCGTGACCACCCAAGCGCGCGAACGCTCGACAGAAAAGAATTTTGTAGTCTCTTCCCACCAGCCATCGTTCTTTCGACTCAACTCTCCAAGCCGTTTTTCGCTGTCATCCGCGTACTGTTTCATGAACTGCAGCCTGGTTTCCTGCTTCGGCAAAGGCGGTGCTCCGACGTCGATTCCAAGCATGGTCCGAAACCATAAGTCTTCGCTCACGCACTGATGCACCATCTGCTCATGAACGCTGCGTCCCCGTGCGTCATTGAGGCGCGGGCGAACCAGAAGATCGTCGTCCCGGAACTCGCTCCACATGCTGACCACCTTAATTCGCTCAGTTGCGTACGTCTCCACCAGAAAGTCATATTTCACAAAAAGTTCTCCTGACTAGCGCCGTGCAAAACGGCATTGGTATTTCACAAAGATGGTAACCTAGCGTTCCAGTTTCAAATCGTATGACACGCCGCTCTCGACCTCAACCGCTGCGCATCGCCATCGACACGGGCGGCACGTTTACCGACTGTGTGTGGGTGGACCGCGGCCGCATTCGCATGCTCAAAGTTTTTTCGACTCCGGACGATCCTTCGCGAGCCATCGCCGAAGGGCTACAGAAAATCGGTCGTCGCGGCTCGCTGATTTTGCTTCACGGAACCACGGTCGGCACTAATACATTGTTGCAGCGCAAGGGCGCGCGCGTGGCGCTCGTCACCACGGCCGGTTTCGAGGATGTCATCGAAATCGGACGGCAGGCTCGGCCCAAACTGTACGATTTTTTCTTCGATCGCGCGGAGCCTCTGGTGCCTGCTGATCTGCGCTTCGGCGTGGACGAACGCACCAGCAGCGAAGGCGAGATTCTGCGCGCGCCTTCGGCGACAGATTTGCGGGACCTGGAAAACAGAGTACTCGATAAAAAGCCTGAGTCGATTGCGATCTCGTTGCTGTTTTCTTTTGCCAATCCCAAGAACGAGACTCTGATCGCGGCTGAGTTGCAGGGTATGGGCGTGCCTCTTTCCGTCTCTCATCAGATTCTGCCTGAGTTTCGCGAGTACGAACGCACCAGCACGGTCGCGGTCAACGCATATCTGCAGCCCGTGATGCAGCGTTATCTCGAAAGCCTTGAGGCTCGCGTGCAAACTTGGACCGGCGTCAAGCATGCTAAGCACGCTCGCATTTTTGTCATGCAATCGAGCGGAGGGATCACAACACTGCGTTCCGCTGCCCGCGAGCCTGTGCGGACCGTGCTGTCTGGTCCCGCGGGTGGAGTCGTAGGTGCTACCGCGATGGCGCGCCGAAGCGGATGCGAGCGAATCATATCGTTCGATATGGGCGGCACTTCGACCGATGTTGTGCTGGTGGATCGCGAAGTGCGTGGAGGCAACCAAGCTGAGGTCGCGGGCCTGCCGATCGGTGTACCCATGCTCGACATTCATACTGTGGGCGCTGGCGGAGGTTCGATTGCACGTTTCGATGCGGCGGGTGCGCTGCGCGTCGGCCCGGAATCTGCGGGGGCTGATCCCGGTCCCATCTGTTACGGGCGCGGCATGCAGCCGACTGTGACCGATGCGAATCTGATCCTGGGGCGATTGCAGGCGCGGCGCTTTCTCGGCGGCGAATTCACGCTGGATCTCGAGCGCACTCGCCAGATCGTCTCCGCGTGGCTGAAGAAGCAATCTTGCAAACTCTCGCTTGAACAGTTTGCCGCCGGCGTTATTCGTGTGGTGAACGCGACTATGGAGAAAGCGATTCGCGTAGTTTCAATTGAGCGCGGTTACGATCCCCGTGAGTTCGCACTGGTGGCCTTCGGAGGAGCCGGCGGATTGCATGCTTGCGAATTGGCTGCGGCTTTGCGGGTTCCTCGGGTGATCGTGCCTGCGCGTCCGGGAGCGCTCTCGGCTTTCGGTATTCTGGTCAGCGATGTCGTGAAGGATTATTCGCGCACGGTGCTGTGGCGCACATTGGATGACCTTCCAGTAAAAAGGCTGAATGACGAATTCAACAATTTGCGCCGCCGCGCCAAGCAGGAGCTTCGGGCTGAGGGTTGGCGCGGTGTTATTCGGAGTCGGCTTAGCGTGGATGTTCGTTATCGAGGTCAAGGGTACGAACTTAATATTCCGTATAACGGCAAACTGATTGCGGCTTTCCGTCGCGAGCATAAGCGTCGCTATGGCTACAGTTATCCGGCGCGCGAGATCGAGTTGGTCACGCTTCGTCTCCGAGCGACTGTGAAATCCGCGCGGTTGAGTCCTGGCAAGGCTCTTGTGGAGCGCAGCCCAGTTGATCCGGAGCTATCCTCGATTTTGTTCGAGGATAGGAAAATCGAGGCAACAATCTATGATCGGGATTCGTTGCGGTCCGGGCGCAAGTATTCGGGCCCGGCCGTGGTCACCGAATATAGTGCGACCACGATTGTGCCTCCCGGCGCTCCATTCTGGCTCGAATGGGCCGGGAACCTGATCATCCAGATTCGTCGCCAATGACTCCCGGCAAATTTTTGTTCAGCCGGCGTCGAAATTGAACCCTACGGGTCTTTCTAGCACCCAACCGGCTTCGCATCAGGCGAAGCAAGCCCCGAATCCCAGAGGCTAATCGGCCAACCGCAAGAGGCTTCAATCCAGCAGAAGCAATCATCCCCGGCGGCTAACGCCGGGTTTGTAAACCACTGAATCATCGGGACCTCTCGGCGGGCAGTGCCATTCCCAAATCCGGCTTTCTTTCAGTCACAGATAAAGGTTACCGAAGTTTCCGAGAAAGTCTGTAAATCATTGTACCTAAACACATTAGATGTTATTTCTAAGTGTCGATTCTGCTCCGCTCCCCCAGACGACAGGACGAAAAATGGCTGGCCAGTCACAGTCGTGGAGAAGTCTGACCCTAGGGGCCAAGATGTTTATTGGCCTGATCGTGACTGTTGGCACGAGTGTGCTCCTGTACGGGGCCATCCACCAAACCAGTAAGAACATCGCAGAATTCATCTGCTACCTCGGAATCGGGGTTCTGGCTTCGCGGATGAAGGTTAATCTGCCCGGGATCACGGGCACGATGTCGGTGAACTTTCTGTTCGTGCTGTTGGGCATCCTGGAATTGAGCTTCTCGGAAACTCTCATCCTGGGCTGCGTTTCCATCCTGGTGCAGTCTTTATATCCGGATCGGCCGAATGCGCTTCAAGTCACCTTCAACATCTGCGCCGGCGCGTTCTCGACCGCGCTTGCCTACGCTGTCTATCACCATCCTCTAACCAATCTTCTGTTCGACAGCCGGCCGTTATTGCTGGGGTTAGCTGCCTGCACTTACTTCGTCGCTAACACGGGCTCGATCGCCGCCGTCATATCGCTCACCGAGGGGAAGCGGCTCACCAAGATTCTGGTGGAGTGCTATTTCTGGTCGTTCCCTTACTACCTGGTCGGAGCTGGAATCGCCGGGGCAATTGGCTGGTTTAACCAAACTTTCTACTGGGAAACATCCCTGTTGCTGGTGCCGGCGATCTACGTAATTTACCGCTCGTACCGGTTGTATCTGGGAAAGCTAGAGGACGAGAAGCGGCACGTCGAGGAGATGGCAAGCTTGCATCTGCGCACCATCGAGGCGCTGGCGCTGGCCATCGAAGCCAAAGATCAAACCACGCACGACCACCTGCAACGCGTCCGGGTCTATGCGGTCGAGGTAGCCAAAGAACTGGGCGTGACCCCGGACGAGATGCAAGCCGTGCACGCCGCCGCCCTGCTGCATGATATCGGCAAGCTGGCCGTGCCCGAGCACATTATCTCGAAACCCGGTCGGCTCACGCTCGAAGAATTCGAGAAGATGAAGATTCACCCGGTAGTCGGAGCCGAGATTCTGCAGCGGGTTCGCTTCCCCTACCCGGTGGTGCCCATCGTACGAGCCCATCACGAAAAGTGGGATGGCACCGGATACCCAGCCGGCCTCAAAGGCACAGAGATTCCGATCGGCGCCCGCATTCTGTCGGCTGTCGATTATCTCGACGCTCTGGCTTCGGACCGCCAGTATCGGCGTGCCTTGCCGCTGAACGAAGTCATGCAGCGTCTGGCGGCAGAGTCGGGCAAATCCTTTGATCCGAAAGTCGTCGACATTCTTAAGAAGCGATATGTCAGCCTCGAAAAGCTGGCTCTCGCTCAGTTTGACCGACAGGTCAATCCTCTACTCTCGACCGAGGTCAAGGTAGAACGGGGTTCGGCGCCCGCCGCGGGATTTGAGAACATTTCGGCCCAGGAGAGTTCGGGGCACGAAGCCACATTTCTCTCCTCGATCGCAGCCGCCCGGCAAGAAGCTCAAACCCTCTTCGAGCTCAGCCAGGACCTGGGCGCTTCGCTCAGCCTGGTCGAGACGCTCTCAGTATTCTCGGTGAAACTACGCTCGCTGGTTCCGTATGATGCCATCGCCATTTATGTTCGACGAAACGACGAGTTGATCCCCGGATACGTCAATGGCGATAACTTCCGTCTGTTCTCGTCACTGCGCATTCCCATGGGGCAGGGGCTCTCGGGATGGGTGGCTCACAACAAGAAGCCGATCATCAACGGCAACCCGTCGGTTGAACCCGGATACTTGAACGATCCCACGAAGTTCAGCACTCTACGCTCGGCTTTGGCGATTCCGCTGGAAGGCGTTTCCGGCGTGATCGGAGTCCTAGCTCTCTATCGCGGAGAACGGGATGCGTTTACTTCGGATAACTTGCGCATCCTTCTGGCCATCAGTTCAAAAATGGCGCTGGCGATTGAGAATGCGGAGAAATACCAGCAAGCCGAAAACTCCGCAACCACCGACTACCTCACCGGGCTGCCGAACGCTCGCTCGCTCTTCCTGCAACTCGACCGCGAGCTCGCCCGCTGCAAGCGCGATAGCTCTACGCTAACCGTTATGGTCGGCGACATGGATGGATTCAAACAAATCAACGATCGCTTCGGCCATCTGGAGGGCAATCGCGTCCTGCGCTTGTTCGCGCAAGCTTTGAAGGAAACCTGCCGCGAATACGACTACGTGGCTCGCATGGGCGGAGACGAATTTGTGGTCATCGCTCCCGGCCTGCCGGCGGACGCGGCCGCCAAGAAAGCCTACCAACTTCGAGAACTGGCCAAGCAAGCCGGATTCGAAGTATGCGCCGAAGAAATTCTTTCGCTCAGCGTCGGGCAAGCCATGTATCCCGAAGATGGACAGGACGCGGAAGAACTTCTGGCGGAGGCCGACCGCCGCATGTATCTGGAGAAGCAGCAACAGCCTTCACGGAAAAATCGCCGGCTTTATGCCCGCATGAAATGCCGTATTACCATCGAACTGCATCCGGAAGCGGACGGGGTCCCGATTTTTGGAAATCTGATCGATATCAGCATGGGTGGATGTTACGTGGAAACCAGTGCCATTCTCACCCCGGGCACGAATCTCAAACTGGTTTTCTCCATCGATGACGGCAAGCTGCACGCCGACGGCACTGTGGCCAGAATCCATCCCGGGGCCGGCATTGCCGTGCAGTTCAAGGAATTGAATCGTGAAGACAAGGCCAGAATGCACCGCATCCTGGAGTTCGTGCAGAATTCCACCACGCTTTACGACAATCGCTACTACGAAAAACTAAACCGCTAACTAAGAAGCTGCTACTTCCTTCCGGGATGAGCTTCTCCCTTTGCGGAAAACACTGAATAAGGCCACTCGTTCTCCTTCTTCGGAAGAGGCACGGCTGCAGCGGCCGGACTCGGCTCACTTCCCCAATTCGCGGGGGCCGGGTGAATGCACCATATGTTTCCTGGCCGTTCCAGCGCCAATCCCACTAGCCAGTACTTGCCATCCGCACCCAAAGGCACGCAGTTAGCGACGCAAGCCGGCGCGCTCGTTCCCCCTGGAAGCTCGTCCAGCAAAACCGGCAAGCCCGGTTCCAGCGGCTGCGTAAGGCGCACGCCACATCCCTCCGTGTTTACGACGAGAGTGTGACAATGTTCGCTGAAGGGCACCGCAGGATCAAGGCTGGCAAGCCGAAAAGGGATTTGCGCCCGAATTCGGGTGCTGCGGCGTGACGCTTCAAAAGATTTCGCACCCGAGCTCATATATGCACTCTCTTTAGATTGTACGGCTGGCATGAATTTCCCTTCGTTAGCCACCGCACAAAGCGGAAACCAAAGTAACCGCCGCCCGAGAAGCGATGTCAGCACTTCCTGCTTTTGGAGGTCATCCCGAAGCCCGGCGCTTTCTCGATCCGGGCGAGGGATCTCACGCGTTGTATTCGAACCCTGAGTCGGAGCATCGTCCTTCTAACTGGTTTTGTCCTCGTGCAAAGGCTATCGTTCTTCCAGAATGGCTGCTGCCGCCCAGATACGGCCGGTTCTACCCGAAGCCTCGAATTCGCGCGCCCGAGCGTTCGGCCAAAACCCCGAATTCGACTTGCTACTGGCCTGCTGCGCCAATTCATCCGATGAACTGAGCGACGACCGCATCCGCGACATTCTCTCGCACCCGCTGGATTGGGACCGAATGCTCCGCTTCGTGGATCACCATCGGGTGGTCCCGCAAGTATACGGCGCGCTCTCTGCACGCTCGCATCTGCTTCCGGCCCAGACACTCCGAGCGCTTCGGTTGCGCTATCAAGACAATGCCTGCAAGACGCTATGGTTCACGGCCGAACTGGCGCGGATCGTGACCCATCTTGAATCGGCAGGAATCAAGGTTCTACCGTACAAAGGCCCGACTCTAGCGGAAACTCTGTACGGCGAAGTCACGCGCCGTCAGTTCGGCGATCTCGACGTCCTGATTCGTCCGGAAGATGTAACCAAAGCGAAAGCCGCATTGCGCGACTTGGGATACAAAACCGGAATCGACCTCGCACCGCATATCGAGAAAGCTTACGTCGACACTGGATACGAGTACTCGTTCAGCTCCGCGCAGGGCTCGAACCTGCTGGAACTGCAGTGGCGAATCCTGCCTCGTTTTTATTCCATCGATTTCAATGTCGCGGATTTGTTTGAGAGAGCCGATGAGATCAGCCTCGGCGGAGACTCTATTGTCACCCAACCGCCGCAGAAAAAGTGGAACAGACATTTGCAGAAGAGCCGCGAAGCGGCGGCAGAATACAGCCCACGGCGTCAGCCGTGGGTGGAAAGCGGAACACTTCCGAGCCCCAGCG
>DATNHO010000047.1:0-18327 GCA_035604895.1 Terriglobales bacterium
CCCGGTTGCCGCACGTGTCCACTCCCTTCCATGACCCTGGTGGTCAGCAATGACAATGGCGCCACCTGGCAGCCGTCGCGGCAGATCACGCCGCCGGGAACCGGGCAGTATGATCCGCAGATCGTGGTCGATCCCGCGGACCACCGGACCGTTTATGCAGCGTGGCTGCAGCGTAAGAAGTTCGATATGGTTGTGGCCAAGTCCGTGGACTTCGGCCAAAGCTGGTCGGTGGTCGTGGCCGATCGCGGAGCGGTCGACGCCGACAAACCGGTGCTTGCGGTTCGGGGAGCGGATGTTTACATCGGGTTCAACCGGGATGGAAAGATATTGGTAGCCGCATCGCATGACGGCGGGGTCACTTTCACCGCGGCGGACGTGGGCCCGAAGTTGAAACTGGTGCGGGCCCTGGCCGGAGGCGCGACGGTCGATCCGCGCGGTTCCGAGTATTTGGCCTGGGCTGGATACACGCAGCGCGACGGCGCCAAGGGGCGCGAGAACCTGTATATCAGCAAGTCATCCGATGGAGGCAAGAGCTGGGCCACGCGGCTGATGGATGTTTCCGCTGCGCCTCCCGATTGCGGGGCTTACCACTGCGAGTGGGGCTACCTGGGCGCGCAGATCACGATGACCTCCGATTCCGCCGGCACCTTGTACGCCGTGTGGAACTCGGGTTCGTTCGATAAGAGCCCGGAGCGAATCTATTTTGCTTCTTCGACTACCGCCGGGGACACGTGGTCTCCGAGGCTGAATATTTCGACTGCCTCCGCGATCGTGGAGCATGCCTTCCCGGCAATCACAGCGGGCGACGCGGGCGATGTGCGGATCGCGTGGATGGATACGCGAAATATCGATGCGCGCAATCATCCCTTGTGGAATACGTTTTACCGCAGCTCCACGAACGGCGGCGCGACCTGGTCGAGCGAGTCCAAAATTTCGGGCTACGTTCCGGGCTATCCCTACATTCGCCTCACCGGCTTCAGCTTTCCTTTCGGCGACTACTTCGCCATCGGCATCGATAACCAAGGCCGGACCCAGGCCGTATGGGGCGAAGGCCTGAACTTCCGCTCGCCAGGTTCGATCTGGTACAGCAACGGGCGGTAACATCCCTTAAAACAAGAAACGCGGTCAGCGGCTACGGAATAGTCTCGTCGGCTGGCTAGACCACCTGAAACCTGCCCTACACAGCGCCTACATGGCGGCCTGGCAGGCGCGTCTACCTGGGTAACTGGCGGGTGAGGTGTGTCCCTGCTACCATTTCAGCAAATGCCACTTCGCAGGTTGACGGGAAAGCCCAGACAGCGGGCGCGCAAAGCTGAACGCGGTAGCGCCCGCGAGCGCCGCTCGCGAGCCGAGCTGGTCATTATTACCGGGATGAGCGGCTCGGGGAAGGCCTCGGTGCTCAAGGCTTTTGAGGACCTGGGCTATTACTGCGTGGACAATTTGCCGGTAGGGCTGATTCCGCAATTTGCGGAGTTGGCGGGACAGTCTTCCGAGATCGAACGCACCGCGCTGGTGGTCGACGTGCGCGAGGGTTCGCAACTGGAAGCCCTGCCGGAGATTGTCAAGTCGGTCCGACGGATTCTGCCGACCAAAATGATTTTTCTCGAGGCGGCGGATTCGGTTTTGTTGCGCCGCTTCAGCGAGACCCGGCGTCCGCATCCTTTGGGCACGAAAACGACGGTGAAGGCTTCGCTGGCCGCCGAGCGCCAACACCTGCGACGCATCCGGGCGATGGCCGACCTGGTGATTGACACCTCGAAGTTCAACGTTCACGAGCTGCGGTCGCACATCACGGAAGGTTTTCAGAAGCAAGAGGCGGGGAACAACATTCTGGTTTCGTGCGTGAGTTTTGGCTTCAGGCATGGAGTGCCGGAGGACGCGGATCTGATGTTCGACGTACGGTTTTTGCCCAATCCGCATTTTGTGCCGGAGTTTCGTCCGCTTACGGGGCGCGATCCCAAGGTGGCGAAGTATATCCGGTCGTTTCCGCAGACTAAGGAATTCATCAACCGGATTTCGAAGCTGCTGGTTTATCTTTTGCCGCATTACATTCGCGAGGGCAAGAGTTATCTGACGATTTCGTTTGGTTGCACGGGCGGGCAGCATCGCTCGGTGATGATCGCGGAGGACGTCAGCAAGGGCTTGCGCAAGGCTGGGTATCGGGTGAAAGTGGTGCATCGGGATAGTCCGGGGTAAGAATCTGCCGTTGGTCGTTCGTCGTTGGTCGTTCGCAAAATCGCGACTGACTGGCCAACGACCAAAGACCAAGGTCCAACGACTGAAGTAGAATGAAGGCTTGCTACGCATGGTGATTTCGTCCTTGGCGGGTCGCGGCTGGCGGCACATTCGGAGCTTCCGATGCGGCAACTGACTCGCCTCATACGGTACGTCGCGCCTTACTGGTGGCCGGTCGGGGCTTCCGTGTTGTTGATGGCGGCGGTTGGGTTGCTGGACGCTTTTCGCCTGCTGCTCATTGGACCTATCTTTGATCGGGTACTGAATCCGGGTTCGCAGTCTCGGGAGATGCAGTTGTTTACAGTGCCTGGCAGCGGGCGTGCCATCTATCTGCAGCAGTTCGTTCCTTCACACTTTCAGAATCCGTGGACGGTGGTTGCGTTCGCGCTCGTGGCCGCAACCGTGTTGAAGGGAGTCTGTGATTATGCGGGCACGTACTTGGTGAACTACGCCGGGTTCGGGATGATTACCGATCTGCGCAACGATCTCTACGATTCGATTCTGCAGCGCTCGGCCGCATTTTTTCATAAGCACACCACTGGCACTCTGGTTTCGACGATTGTGAATGATGTGGAGCGCGTGCAGTATGCGATGTCGAGCGTGCTGGCGGAGTTCCTGCAGCAGTTCTTTACCTTTCTTTTTACCGCGCTGGTGGTAGTGGCGCTGGGACGGCAGTTTGCCTGGGTGCTGGTTTTGTTCGTGCCGGTGATCATCTTTTCGGCGGGACGAATCGGGCGTCGGGTGCGGCATACGACGCGACGAGGCCAGGACAAGCTGGCTGACATTCAGAATATTCTGCACGAAACCATTACCGGCAACCGCATCGTGAAGGCGTTCAGCATGGAGCGGTGGGAGATTGCGCGCTTCCGCAAGGCCGCGCAGAGGCTGTTCCGTGCCAACCTTCGGTCGGTGGCGGCGGTGGCCATCAGTTCGCCCTTGATGGATATTTTTGGAGCGATTGCGATTGCTTTGCTTCTGCTGTTGGGCCGGGAACAGATCAACCACCACGTTTTTTCCTCGGGCACGTTTCTGGCGTTTATCGTGGCTGTTTTCAAGCTCTATGATCCGGTGCGCAAGTTTGCGTTGTTCAATAACAATTTCCAGCAGGCGCTGGGCGCGTCTTCCGAGATATTCAAGTTTATGGATACGGAGGACGACGTAAGAGAGAAGCCGGGAGTAAAGCCATTGCCACCGTTTTCGCACAGCATCCGGTTTGAGAAGGTTTGCTTCTCGTATGGGTCGGAAGGCGAAGAAGGCCGCGAGATTCTGCGCGACATCAATCTTGAGGTCCATGCGGGTGAGGTTCTTGCGGTAGTGGGATCGAGCGGCGCGGGCAAGAGCACCCTGGTGCATTTGATTCCGCGCTTCTTTGATGTGACCTCGGGGCGATTGACCATCGATGGCCGCGACGTGCGCGAAACCACGCTGGCTTCGCTGCGTTCCCAGATCGGTGTGGTAGCGCAGGATACGGTCTTGTTCAACGATACCGTGCGGAACAACATCGCCTACGGACAGCCGAGCGTCCCACAGAAATCGGTGGAAGCGGCGGCTCGCGCGGCATTGGCGCACGACTTTATTATGGATTTGCCTAACGGTTACGAGACTGTGATTGGGGAGCGCGGCGTGCGACTTTCGGGTGGGGAACGCCAGCGCCTCGCCATTGCGCGAGCGCTGTTGAAGAATGCGCCGATTTTGATTCTAGATGAAGCCACGTCTGCATTGGATAGTGAGTCGGAGGCGCTGGTGCAGTCGGCGCTGCAGAATCTGATCACGGGACGTACCGTGGTTGTGATCGCGCATCGGCTTTCTACGGTGCGGCGGGCAGATCGCATTGTCGTGCTGGAGAACGGAACCGCTGCTGACATCGGACCGCACGAGGAATTGATGAAGAAGCTGGGGACGTATCGGCGGTTGTATGAGCTGCAATTTGCGGAAGTGGAACCGGCGAGGCCGGAAGTGCATGCGGAATGAAAAGTGAAATTCTAGTTTAGTTTGAATTGTTGCACGCCCTGCACGGGCGAGGACGCCCGCGCCTACATTGAATATGTCGATCCGCTCCATGACCGGGTTTGCGCAGGTGAAAGGGCAGGTAAACGGCCAGTTCGGTTTCACCTTGTCGCTGAAATCGGTAAATCATCGGTTCCTCGATGTGCATTTCCGGATGCCGTCCGATAGCGACGACCTCGAAATGAAGCTGCGGCGGCGTTTGAAAGAGAAGATGGCTCGCGGCCATGTGGAACTGACTCTGAATGTGGAACGCAGCGTGAGCGAAGGTTTCGCGGTCAACCGCACGCTAGTAGGCGGTTACGTTCAGGCATTTCGCGCGGCCGCAGCGGAATTTGGGCTGGCTGCGGAACCGGACCTCAATGCAATTCTGCGTGTACCGGGTGCGCTTGAGGCCGAAGCATTGCCCGCAGGCGATGGCCTGGAGGCCGCGGTTCTCTCCAAGATGGAAGAGGCGTTGTCCCGTCTGAATCAGATGCGCGAGGAAGAGGGACGCGGCACGGAGCGCGAACTGCGGGAGCGCATGAGCCACATGCAGCAGGCGCGGGAAGGCGTGGAAAAGCATCGGCAGGCTGCGTTGCAAACTTATGCCGAGCGATTGAAGACGCGCTTGCAGGAGTTGCTCGGTTCGCAGATCGATCCGGAACGAATTCTGCAGGAAGCCGCGCTGCTGGTTGATCGCAGTGACATTCAGGAAGAACTGGTGCGGCTCGATCAGCACGTGAGACATCTTTTGAGCCTGCTCGATCAAGGTGGAGAGGTCGGGAAGAAGCTGGATTTTCTGCTGCAAGAGATGAATCGCGAGGCGAATACTCTGCTTTCCAAGACTTCGGGATTAGCGGGAGAAGCGCTGAAGATTACCGAACTGGGGTTATCGATGAAAGCGGATATCGAGAAAGCACGCGAACAGGTGCAGAACCTCGAATGACCACCGTCTACATTATTTCGGCACCCTCAGGTTCGGGTAAATCGACGCTTGTGGACAAAGTTCGCAAGCTGGTTTCGGATCTGGATTTCTCCATTTCCTACACCACGCGCTTGCCTCGGGGGAGCGAGCAGAACGGGCGAGAGTATTTCTTCGTATCGCGCGAGCAGTTTGAGGAAATGATGGGACGAGATGACTTTTTGGAATACGCCGACGTGTTCGGCAATTATTACGGCACGGCGAAAAGTGTGCTCCATCAGGCAGAAGAGCGAGGAAAAGATCTTCTTCTCGACATCGATGTTCAAGGGGCGGAGCAGATCAAGAGGAAACTACCATCGGCGCTGAGCATTTTCATCATGCCACCCGACCGAAAGATTTTGGAGTCGCGTTTGCGAAAACGCAGCCTGGATGCGGAGGACGTGATCCAGCGCCGGTTGGTCACGGCCAGTCGTGAGATTGAGAATTACGAGAAATACGACTATATTCTGGTTAACGACCGTTTGGAAGAATCCGTGGAGGCGCTGAGGGCGGTGCTTCTTGCGGAAAGGCTGAAACGCTCGGGAGTGCAGGGATCCGCTGATGATGCAGAAACGCTGGCCAAAGCCGAACGCTGCCGCTTAAGCAATGTTCGCGAACGACTGCAGCCGATCCTGGCTTCGTTTGCTACCGCAGCCACTTCGGGCGGACGCTAGCCACAGGGGAGAACACAATGAAGTTGATTGAAGGGTTCGACAGTAATTATCGCTACATCCTGGTAGCCGCTCGCCGCGCACGGCAATTGCAAGGCGGTGCGCCCCCAGTGATTGAAACTCACTCCCGCAAACCCTGCCGGATTGCGCAGGACGAAATCAAGGCCGGCAAAGTGAAGTGGGTGATCCCGGAAACGCCCAAGTCGCAAGTCGAAGTCGTTAGCGAAATGCTCGACAAGGCGCTGGGACAAGAGTAGGCATTTCCCAATTTGTCATTGCCATGCGCGTATTCGGTGACGCGGGCAGGGAACATCGGCAATTGGGAATTGACCATCGGCAATCATGAAAATCGCTCTTGGCGTCAGCGGCGGCATTGCAGCATATAAAGCGGCGGAAATTGTCCGCCTGCTGCAAGATCGCGGCATCCGCGTGCAGGTCGTCATGACCCACGCCGCCCAGGAGTTTATCCGGCCACTCACCTTCGCAGCACTCTCCGGCGAAGAAGTTATTACAGACATGTTTGGTTCTGGGGCAAACGACTCACCGAATATTGATTCGGCGGTCGAGCACGTTGCCGTGGCGCAGTCTATTGACGCGCTGCTGGTGGCGCCGGCAACCGCGGACGTTCTCGCCAGATTTGCCCAGGGCATCGCCAGCGATTTTCTCAGCACTCTTTACCTCGCGACTACAGCCCCGGTCGTGGTCGCGCCTGCCATGAATGTCAATATGTGGGATCACCCGGCCACGCAGGCGAATCTCGAGACCTTGAAAAAGCGCGGTGTGAGGATCGTCGAACCGGGCACTGGATATCTGGCTTGCGGCATGACAGGTCCGGGCCGCCTGGCGGAGAACGAAGCGATCGTCGCGGCCACGCTGGAAGCGCTCGGGGCTTCGCAGGAATTGGCAGGCGAGACGGTGTTGATTACAGCTGGCCCTACACGAGAAAAGATCGACCCTGTGCGATTCCTCACCAATCGTTCCAGCGGCCGGATGGGCTACGCATTGGCCGAAGCCGCGCTTCGCCGTGGTGCGCGTGTGCTGCTGGTGAGCGGGCCGACGGCATTAGATCCGCCGGGCGCTGCTGAGGTCACGCGCGTGGAGTCCGCCGAAGAAATGCGCCAGGCAGTTTTGAAGCTGCTGCCGCAGGCCACTATCGTCATCAAGACTGCGGCCGTCTCCGACTATCGCCCAAGATCCCTGGCTTCGCAAAAGATGAAGCGCACCGGTCCGATGACGCTCGACCTTGAGCCTACGGCGGACATCCTGGGCGAGATCGCGCGCCACAAACAATCGCAGCTGGTTGTTGGCTTTGCCGCCGAGACTCAGAATGCTCTGGAAAATGCGCGCAAGAAACTTGCCTCGAAGTCACTCGATGCCATTGTCGTGAATGACGTTTCCCGCGAGGGCGTGGGCTTTGACTCCGATCGCAATGCGGTCACGATCATCACCCAGCACGATGTCGTGGAAGTGCCGGAGACCACGAAGTGGGAAGTCGCACAACGTGTGCTCGACCAAGTCATACGGCTGCGGAATCAGAAACCCGCGCTGAAAACTTAGACATTCGTAGATTCACCAAGAACCGGCATCTGCGAGAGAACCGCCTTTCCATGCCCGAGATCCTGAATCCTCAACTCAAGCGCGACCTATCCGAACGCATTCGGTACTACAACGAACTCGGCATTTACGATTTTTACCGCCGCGAGCCTACCTTATTGAACGACACAGTGGAAGATGCGACCATTCTTGAGAACTGCGCAACCCAGCCAGAACAGCGAGACTTGATGACCCCAAGATCTAAAGCCGCGATCGCGGCACCAGTGGAAGAGAACGTTTTCGAAGTAGCGAACCCGAAGCCTGAATCTGGCGTGAGCGACCCCGTTCAGGCGCTGCGCCTGATTCGCGAGGATCTTGGCGACTGCACGCGCTGCCGTTTGAGCAAGCAAGGACGCAAGCAGATCGTCTTCGGAGTGGGTAATCCAAAAGCTGAGTTGATGTTCATCGGCGAAGCGCCGGGCGCAGACGAAGACCAGCAAGGCGAGCCGTTCGTGGGCCGCGCCGGGCAATTGCTCAACAACATGATCAAGGCCATGGGCCTGCGGCGGGAAGATATTTATATTGCGAACATCATCAAGTGCCGTCCTCCGGGAAATCGAACGCCGGAGCGCGATGAGTGCGAGACATGCTCTCCATTTCTGATGCGGCAGATCGCGGCTATCAAACCGAAAGCGATCGTGGCGCTGGGCGCGGTCGCAGCGAAAACGCTTTTGGCAATCAACGCGCCCATGTCCGAGTTTCGCGGCCGCTGGTTTGATTTCCGCGGTACCAAGCTCGCCGTCACCTATCATCCTGCGTTCCTGCTGCGCGATCCCCGCCAGAAAAAAGAAACCTGGAAAGATTTGCAGATGGTGATGAAAGAATTGGGGCTGGCAACCCCGGCGAAGGGCGTTGAATAACTCGAGATTCGTCGCCAGGTCGCATAGGCGAGGACTCCCCCGCGCTTACACTCACAGCCGAAATGGCGCCGTCAGAAGCCTAGCCGGCAACATCACCGCCGCCCACACCAGCTCTAACACTCCGTGAACCGCAATTCCGATCAACCGGAGCGGGAGCAGGAACAGCCACACCAACGGATAGAGCACCAGCGCCAACAAAGCCAGCGGCCAGCACAACACGAACAGCAGGCACCAGAGGAGAAACGTTAACATGACAGACTCTCCTTTTCGTCTAGTGTAATTTACGAATATTCCAGACGGAAAGTTCTCAGAACATTAGTGCTACCGGGATGTTGTTCAAACATAAGCCATGAACTGGGCAACTGTCCCCCACCGTTTTGAATGCGCTCTATAAGAATTTTGAATTTGACCTCCCGTGGATTTTCCATAAAGATGCCGGTACGGATTGTTTCTGCCTAGGGAGTATATGAAAAGATTCTGGGCTCTCCATGGGAACGTTTGCCTGCGGAGCCGTTATTTTGAAATCATCGTACGGTCGCCACGATTTCCTAGCGGAGTCAACGAGAGGAGTCATGTATGAAATCCGAACGACGTCCCTTCCCTCATTCGGCTCAGGCCAAGTTTGCCAAGAAACGACCGTCGAATGTCCTGGAGATGGAGACGTTGTTGCACCTTTCTCAGCAGTTGTATGCTCACGCTCTTACGCTGCAAGAAGTGATTCGGAACGAAGGGGAAGTAGCGTACGAGGTCTTGAGGCCCAGATACGACCGGCAGGCCGCACAGCAATTCGAGATTTTCGATCACACCTTTAAGGGGCCTTCAGGGTTTCGCAAACGCGGCGCGGAGTCTGATGAATAGGGTCTGAATCAGGCCGCGCAGTGGTTTTGAGTCAGCAAGAAGTTAGCTAGTGCTCCAATTGCTGCGCCGAATGCGTCTCTCGCTTTCGCGAGCCAGCAGCCAAATGCTTGCTCAGAAAAGCCAACGTCCGCAACCCCGCATCCCGCCAGACTTCACCGCTGAAACCATGCCCCACCCCGGGATAAATCTGGATCTCGTACGGAATCTGCTTTTTCTCGAGGATTCGCTGGAGGTGGTAAGCCTCTTCGACCGGAACGGTTTTGTCCTGGTCGCCGTGCAAGATCAGTACCGGGCATTGACGCCGGCTGAACAGCTTCATCTCTTTGGGCATGCCGCCGAAAAACTCGACTACGGCTTGGACACGCGAATCGATGGCCGACGCCGACAGCGCGAGGTATGCGCCGAGAGAGAATCCCAACAGTCCGATGCGCTCGGGATCGACTTGCGGCTGGCGGGCTACGAAGCTGACCGCGTCCCACAAAGTTTTCATCCAAACGGGGAAGTGGCGGAAGATGGTTTGCAGGCCATCGATTTCGGTGGTGCCGGTGCGGTCAAAATAGTGCAGCACATAAACTGCGATGCCCCGCTCAGCCAAAAGGCCCGCTGGATCAGCCATTGAGGCGTGTCCGCCTCCGGAACCATGCAGTCCGATCACGGCCGGAAAGCGCTGTCCGCTGGCAGATGGCAGAAAGCAATCCAGACGGATGTCCTTGCCTCCGCTCTCGAAGAAAAGTTGAGATTGAGTGATGGAAAACATGAGAAGAAGCATTCAGCAATCGCTTCCGCAGCAGACGTCTTTGGCTAAATACTGAATGCTGATTGCTAACTAAGTGCTCGTCGCTGCGCGTTCAGCTCCGGCTAACTTTTCCAAAGACTCTCCGTACGGAGCCCGCGCAATACCGCGTTCGGTTACGATCGCGGTCACGTACTTCGCCGGGGTCACGTCGAATGCGGGATTCTCTACTCCCACTCCATCGGGAGTCATTTGTTTACCGGCGATGTGCGTGACTTCTTTTTCATCGCGTTGCTCGATGGGAATTTTGCTGCCATCGGGGGTTTCAAAATCGATAGTCGACAGAGGCGCCGCCACATAAAATGGAATGTCGTGCTCTTTCGCCAGCACGGCAACTGAATAAGTTCCAATTTTGTTGGCCACGTCGCCATTGGCCGCGATGCGATCTGCGCCCACAACAATGGCAGCGATCTTGCCCTGCTTCATGATCGAGCCCGCCATATTGTCGGAAATCACGGTCGTGCGAATGCCGTCTTTCATCAACTCCCAGGCAGTGAGCCGCGATCCCTGCAGAAAGGGCCGCGTTTCATCGGCGTAGACGTTTATTTTCTTTCCCTGTTCGACTGCCGCACGAATCACTCCCAGCGCCGTGCCATAACCGCAAGTCGCGAGCGCTCCGGCGTTGCAATGCGTCAGCACGCCACCACTCGCGGGCATGAGCGTTGCGCCGTAACGTCCCATGGCCTGGTTGGCGGCGATGTCTTCAGCGTGCATGCGTTGCGCTTCTTCGATGAGACCTTGCTTGAGTTGCGGCAGCGGACGCACGCGGAGCAATTCGAATTTGTCTCGCATGCGACGGATGGCCCAGAAAAGATTCACCGCGGTCGGCCGTGTCTTGCCGATAACTTCGCAAATCTGGTCAAACTCCCGTTTCAGTTCGCTGCCGGTCTCGGCCTTCGAGTTCTTCATTCCCAGAGCGATGCCCATGGCCGCGGCCACGCCGATAGCCGGCGCGCCGCGCACGACCATGTTGCGGATGACATCGGCAACCTGCTCGTAATTCTTGCAGGTCACATAGGTTTCCTCGGTGGGCAGCTTCGTCTGATCGATGAAGCGCACGCCTTTTTCGGTCCATTCCAGGGTTTGAATCATTTGGTGCTCGTTGGTCCTTCGTCGGGGGTCGTTCGCACTCTCCGATCACACATTCTTCATCATGCCTTGTGTACTTCGCAACGATTGCGCGGCATGTTGGTTACCGCGGGCCTTCCACATAGTTCGCAACTCGCGGCAACTGCGAAGATCGGCGAGGATGGCCCATCTTTCTGCCGCAAATGTTCCCTGCGCACGTCCGTTGCGGTGAAGATAGAAACAAATGGCGCGGGCGACGCGGCTTTTTCCACATTCGGACGCCCCTTGGCTTCTTCACGCTCAACCAGGCACATCACGCCGGCGATTTCAAATCCGAATTCGCGCGCCACCGCGATCGCCTGAATCGTGGAGGCGCCGGTGGTGCAAACATCGTCCACGATTACGACGCGCGCGCCCTTTTCTCGAAAGCCTTCGATCCGTTGTCCTGTGCCATGCTGCTTTTCAGCTTTGCGCACCAGAAAACCATGGATTTCTCCGCTGGTAACAGCAACCGCCACTACAACCGGATCGGCGCCCATAGTGAGTCCGCCAATAGCTTGCGGCCGCCATCCGCGCTCCCGAATTTCATCGAGAAACACCTGGCCAGTGAGTTGCGAGCCGCGGGCGTCCAAAGTGGTAGTGCGGCAATCAACGTAATAATCGCTGGTGCCGCCCGAGGAGAGCTTGAACTCTCCTAGACGAAAAGACTTCGTTGCCAGCAAATGCAAAAGCTCTTGACGCGCGGAAGACATGGAAAATCTAAGATAGCATGATGGCGGGCTTCAGGCCTCAGGCTCAGGCTGTAGGCTCCAGGCTGCAGGGGGCTTGCCCTGAGGAATTTTGCCCACGCGGCGGTAGCGAAGGCAGGAACGTGAACTTGAGGCCCGCACCACGGCTAGGACCTTCCTGCAGCCTGGAGCCTGACGCCAAAGCCTGCACCTGATTCACTGATTCAGTTTCTCCAGATGCCGGAACCCTCCCGTGCCTACGAATGCGATGACTGTGAGCGTGAAGTTGTAGGCTACGTGAACCAGGAAGCTGGCGGCTACCGAGCGCGAAACCGCGCGCACGATAGTAAGCACTACGCCGACCAGAAAAATTATGAGAACCGGTCCCCACGCGAATCCCAGTTGCATGGCGTGAAGCAGACCGAACCCCAGCGCGGTAAGGAAAACTCCCATCGCGATGCCCAAACGCCGTGCCAGCACCGGATAGAGAAATCCGCGAAAGAAAAGCTCTTCCATGAGCGGGCCAAAACTTATAGCAAACATCGAGGTGAGATAAGCATCCATTGGATGCTTGAAAAACTGATCGAAGGGCACTTTCTGCGGAATCGGCAGAAAATGCGAAACGCCACTGAGGGCAAACAAGAGCACTGCACCCAATCCGAGCAGGCTGATCACTTCGAAATGGTTGTTGCCAGGCCAATTCCACTCGATGGCGTCAAAAAAACCGGCATGACATTTCCCCTCGATCAGAACCACCATGAAGAGAAAAACGACGATGTAAGCCAGAAATTCCGAGATCAACGCCAGCAGCGGTTTTTGTGCGATTTCGAGCCAGGGCAGTCCGTGATAGACGAACCGTTGCGCGGCCGTTGCGACCACGACCAGAAAAAGAAAAGGTGTCACAAACGTCAACACCGCAATCTGCAGCACGTCCCATCCGCTCCATTGGGGATTCTCGGAAGGGACGACCGTCAACGGCGGAGGCGGTTGGACTGGAAGCAGATCAGGCTCAGACCACGGGTTTGGGGGCGAGGACACGCGATTCAGAGTTGTTACTCAGACATTTTGAATTTACACGAAAAAGAAAATCGTTGCCCGCTGCCCTCGTCCCAGAACGCACTGAGGCAGATCAAGCCAGCATCTCGGCTGTCGAAAGTCTCTTCTCCTTGCCATTGAAATACGCTGCCAGAGCCTGGCCAGTGTATGATTTCTTATTTCGCGCGACTTGCTCGGGTGTGCCCTGCGCAACGATGCGGCCGCCCTCTTCTCCACCTTCGGGACCGAGGTCGATGATCCAATCCGCGTTACGGATCACATCCAGGTTATGTTCGATAATCACGACCATGTTTCCCAAGTCGGTCAAGCGATGGAGAACGTCCAGCAATTTCTTGACATCGTCAAAGTGAAGGCCGGTCGTGGGCTCATCCAGCAGGTATAGAGTCTTCCCGGTTTGCCGTTTGCTCAGTTCGCGCGCTAGTTTGATGCGTTGAGCCTCACCGCCCGAGAGCGTGACCGCCGATTGACCCAGATGAATGTATCCCAGACCTACATCGACGAGAGTCTGTAATTTTTGCTTTACCTGCGGAATGTTTTCGAGAATTGGCAAAGCATCCGAAGCCGGCATTTCGAGCAGGTCGGCGATGGAATATCCCTTGTACTTTACAGCCAGGGTTTCGTGGTTGTAGCGGCGGCCGCCGCAGACTTCGCACAGCACGTAAACATCTGGCAGAAAACTCATTTCAATGCGACGCTGTCCTTCACCCTGACACGCTTCGCAACGTCCGCCGCTCACGTTGAAGGAAAACCGTCCCGGCTTGTAACCTCGTTCCCGCGACTCTGGCAGCATGGCATAGAGATCGCGGATCTGCGCAAACACGCCGGTATAAGTTGCGGGGTTCGAGCGCGGCGTCCGCCCAATCGGCGACTGATCGATGCGAATGACTTTGTCGATGTTCTCTGCGCCTGAAATCGCCTTGTGCGCGCCGGCTTCTTCACGCGAGCGATAAAGAGTTTTCGCCAGGGCGCGATACAGAATGTCATTCACCAACGTGGATTTGCCGGACCCGGAGACACCCGTGACCACCGTCATCACACCCAGCGGAAAGGTAACGTCGAGATTCTTCAAGTTGTTTTCGCGCGCGCCCAGTATCGTGATACCCGCGCCGTTCGTGGGCCGGCGCTCGGACCGCATCTCGATCTGTACTCGGCCCGAGATATACGCCCCGGTGAGCGATTCCGGCGCTTCCATGATTTCTTCCGGCGTTCCGTGGGCGACCAGTTCGCCTCCATGCCGTCCTGCTCCCGGCCCAAGGTCAATCACGTAATCAGCGCGGCGGATTGTCTCTTCGTCGTGCTCAACCACCAGCACCGTATTGCCCAAATCGCGCAACTCTTCGAGCGCTTTCAGCAAGCGGGCGTTGTCGCGGTGATGCAGGCCGATCGAAGGTTCGTCGAGCACGTACAACACGCCTCTCAACTTCGACCCGATCTGGGTAGCCAGGCGGATGCGTTGTCCCTCGCCTCCGGAAAGCGTGGCTGCCGAACGGTCGAGTGAAATGTAACCCAGTCCGACGGCGTTCAGAAACTGCAACCGTTCCACGATCTCATGCACGACGCGGCCCGCAATCGCAGCCTCGCGTCCGGTGAGCTGAATCTTTCTTGCCAGCTCCAGAGAACGCGAAACTGGCAGCCCCGTGAAGTCCGCGATCGACAGCCCGTTCACTTTCACCGCAAGACTCTCCGGGCGCAGCCTCTGACCACGGCACGCCGGACATTCCGTCGCCGACATATAGTCAAGAAGAAAATCGCGATAGCCCTCAGACGTGGATTCCTCCAATGCGCGCTTAAGATACGCGAGAATTCCGCTGAAACCCGTTTTGCCTCCTTTGCCCGATTCCCCTATCAGTAGGAAGTTCTGCACTTTCTCCGGAAACTTTTCAAACGGTGTGCTCAGGTCGAAACCATACGCCGTAGCCGTGATCTGGAGCATGTGGACGAGATTCTGCGAAGCCGAGCCCGGCCCCAATCCGCCATCAAGCAAGGGCTTCGACCAGTCGACAATCACTTTGGCAGGATCAAAATCGTAGCGGCTGCCCAGCCCGTGACATTCCGGGCAGGCTCCATACGAGCTGTTGAAGGAGAACGACCGTGGCTCCAGCTGTGGCACGCTGATGCCGCAATCCGGACACGCCAGCCGTTCCGAATAGAGCTGTTCGTCGCCGCCGACGACCGCGACCTGTACCAACCCTCCCGCCAGCTTCATCGCCAACCCAACCGAAAGCTCGAGCCGGTGCTCGATTCCTGGTTTCACCAGCAGACGATCGATCACCACTTCAATGGTGTGGTTCTTCCGTTTGTCGAGCGCGAGGTCGTCGTCCAAATTGACCAGTTCGCCGTCCACCCTGGCGCGGGCAAAACCGTGTTGTACCAGCTTCTCCATCTCTTTTTTGAATTCGCCTTTACGCCCGCGCACAATCGGCGCCAAAACCATGACGCGATCTTCGGGTGTAAGAGCCATCACCCGCTGCACGATTTGATCCGCAGACTGACGACTGATGGCGCGTCCGCACTTAGGGCAATGCGGCACTCCGATTGAGGAGAATAAAAGACGAAGATAATCGTAGATCTCGGTGATAGTGCCTACTGTCGAACGAGGACTCCGGCTGGTAGTCTTCTGCTCAATCGAAATTGCGGGACTGAGCCCGTCGATGGCATCCACGTCGGGCCGTTCCATCTGGTCCAAAAACTGGCGAGCGTAGGCCGAGAGCGTTTCTACATAGCGCCGCTGGCCCTCCGCATAGATGGTGTCAAATGCCAGCGAGGACTTGCCCGACCCGCTCAGGCCGGTGATTACCGTCAGGCTATTACGGGGAATCTCGACATCGATGTTCTTGAGATTATGCTGGCGCGCCCCGCGCACCGAAATCTTGGTAATGGCCATAGACGGCGAAAGTGATGCCCTTCAGTGCCCTTCCGTAATATGGACGGGTCCACAGAGATGTTGGAAAGTGGAGGTGCGCAGCTCTACTCACGTATCTTATTTGCTAACACCGGCAAGCGTCAACGCAGGTAGATTCAGGCAGGTAGATTCAGACAGGTAGATCCGGGAGAGCAGCGACATCAGCCGAACGCGGCACTTCGTGCAAAGGCAGGGAATTTGGGCGGTCTATTGAGTGTTTCCATTCTTTCTTTCACCGTGGTCACCGTGCTGGCAATTGGAATCCTATCCGCGTACGGCTCCGTCATTGGAATTCTTCACACCTTCGCCAAGCGGTCACAACAACGCATAGAAGAAAAACCTGTGCTTGCCCCTGCCCAAGCTCGCGCGGCTCACGCCGGCGGACGCTAGCGCACTCGCCTTTCGTCTGCAGAAATACTGGAGTCTAGCTAATTGTGCGGTGGAGTGGGTGGATTGCTGCCATCGCCCGGCTGGCCCGGCGCTCCAGGATTCGGGAACCTCATTCCTGGCGGTACTCCCGGCTGTATTCCCTGCTGCTGAAGTTGTTGCTGCCGTTGTTGCAGTTCCTGCAGGAGTTGCTCCGGCGTCTTGACGCCCTGTCCATCCGGTTGCTGTTGTTGCTGATCGTCGGTTGCAGCCTGATCGTCGCCGTTGTCGGTCTGGTCGGTTTGATCATCGGCCTGAGTGTCATCGGATGCGTCGGTAGAATCATCCGACGCGTCGTCCTGAGCATCCTGACCCTCGACGGTCACGGTATTGCCACCAGGCGCGGCCATAGGCGCCATCGGCCGGGCAAAAACGGGCTGGTTATAGGCACTCGCCTGCTCGGTAGGCGGCGGAGTGCTCTCCGCGGGAGCGCCCGACTTGGCCATCAGAATCACGCGGTCCAAAGCGCTCGGGTCCGTCGGCGATCCTAATAGCAGGTAGTTGAAGTGCGATCCGTTGAGCAGCGATGCCAGTACATCACGAGCCGGAGCCGGGCCAAACTGTCCGACCACACGCTCCGAGGCATTCCCCGGAAGCTCGATGGTCGCGCCCGTTTGTGTCCGAACCGCTTTCAGGATGTCGCCCAGGGTGGAATTCTGGGCGAAAATCGTCAATTGGCCGCCTTGGAATGAAACCTGGGGAGGAGATGCCGGCTGCTGCGCCAGAGTCGGTGGGGGCGCAGGCTGTTCTGCTGCCGCCGGCGTTGGAGTGGTGGAGTGCCGCCGCTTGCCGTAGCCAGGCATCGCCACCAGCACGCACGCCAGGCCCACGACAATGAGAGATTTCGGCTTCAATGGTCCACCTGACATGAGGAACGCCCGTACTCGCCGGTCTTGCGGAGAATTACAGAAAATCCCTTCTACCCCTCAAATTGTAGCACCGTAAGCCCCGTCCAGCGCCTCAATCTGTAGAGACATAGCTGGCTATGTCTTTACTGCCGTGGCGCGTAGTAGCCTTTGCGGGAGCGCACCTGAAGATCCTTCTTGAGGGCGGTAATTTCAATGGGCCGATAGCGGCCATCCGCCTCAAAATCCGCCGGATGGTACGAAATTATGTATTGGCTCCGCAGCTCGTCTTCAATGGCTGAAAACGAGCTCTTGATGTCCTTCATCTTGAAGGGAAAGAATGCGCGCCCGCCGGTGGCCTCGGCGATGCGTTTCAGCGTTTTGTCGCCACGCAGGATCAAGCCGCTGTCATCGGTGGAAATTGCATAGACGATGACTTCCGCGCGCTGCGCCATTTCGATCGCCTGCGCCTCGCTAAAATCGCTCTGATTGTCCTCGCCATCACTCACCACTACGATGGCCCGTCTCGAAGGACGGTCTTCGTGATCCTTGATCAAGTTCTCGTGGCAGGCTCGATAAATGGCGTCGTAGAGCGCCGTTCCTCCGCCGTCCTGCAAGCGGTGCACTGCCGCGGAGAGCAAGGTGGCGTTATCCGTGAAATCTTGCATCATCTGACTGTGCCCGTTGAAGCCCACGACAAAGGCTTTGTCGAACTTCGGGCGAACGGTATTCTGCAGAAAACTGACGGCTGCTTCCTGTTCGAAGTCAAACCGCCCCTTCACCGATCCGCTGGTATCGATCAAAAGCCCAAGCTCGATGGGCAGATCAGTTTCGCGGCGGAAATTCACGATCGATTGCGGCGGTTTGTGATCGTCCAGGATAGCGAAGTCTTTCTGGTTCAGGTCGCGCACGAATTTGCCGTGTTTGTCGGTGGCGATGAACAGTACGTTGACTTCGTTGACCCGCGCCTTGATGGTTAGAATGGGGTCGTCAGGCTGGCCGGATTCAGGGCTGGAGGGGGGCGGCGAGAACAACGCGCTGCCCGGCGCAAGATAGGTTTCCTGCGCCCGCAGCGGCGATAATCCCGCCACGGCCACAACCATCCCCGCGAGCAAAAAATACTTTCCCGTGTACTTCATTCCACATCCCGTCCCGACTTACACCGTTAGCCATCTGCCCGGCACGCTGGCCTACTTCATTAGATGCACGCCATGGGCCGAAGTACCCGCCAGATGCCGCTTTTACTCATATAGGACTTTAGGAGACCCTTTCGCAAATGCCAAGTTACAAAAGGAGCACGCGCGGGGTCATCGGGAGCCTCAACTTAGGTGACCAATCCTCGCTA
>DATNHO010000048.1:0-47678 GCA_035604895.1 Terriglobales bacterium
CCATCCACCGTGAAGTGCTCCTGCGACAGATGCGGCTTGGCTTGCTCCAGCACTTCGCTAAAGAACTCGCGTGCCACCGTCTCGTTCAGCAGCCGCTCGCGATTTTTGCTGAACACCGCGTGATTCCATACCGGCTCGTCCCGCTCCAGTCCCACGAACCACCGGAACAACAGGTTGTAATCGAGTTGCTCCATCAGCATCCGTTCGCTGCGGATCGAGTAGAACGTCGGCAAAAGCAGCGCCCGCAACAAACGTTCCGGTGGGATCAAGTCCTTGGCTGCCGCCATGTCCGCATCCGTGACGCCTTCGAAGGTGACTTCCGTGCCGACGAGGTCCGGCTCGGAGGGATCGTCGATGACAGCGTGCAGCGTCGTTATGTCATCAAATCCGTGCTTGCTCGATTTCGCAATCGTGATGTCGCCGTGTCTCGATTTCATGAGCACGTTGATCTTGCGGCGGTCGAAGGTCGCAAGCGCATCTTTCAGCCCGACACCAACTTTCCCAACCACGAGGTCAGGGTGCGATTGCTTTTCTTGGTTCTCGTTCTGGGTGAGATGCTCGTACTTGAGCCCGCGCCCGTAGTCTCGGATGTGCCACCGGCCCGCCTTGTCCTTGGAGATTTCTACATCCGTGGCCTTCGTGAGTGCTTGCTCATCGAGCGCGTTCGCGATCACTTCGCGCAGCGCGTGTCGGACGTCCCAGTCTTCCAGGACTTTCTCAATATTGAGGTCAAACTTTTTCATTTAATTACCGCCACTCAACTGAGAACGCTCGTTCGCTATTTTAATGCTTGTGACAGAGCCTCGCCTGGGTTGTGTCGGTCCCACTGTCGGGCATCAATAGCGGAAGCATTCGGCCGGCGGTCGAATCCTCGCTGTTCTCGCCCAACCGACGTAATGGAGCGCGCGGCAACAGACCCCAGGGTGTTAATACGACGATCTTGAAGAGTGGCGGGTACAAGACAGTTACATTTCGAGAATCAGCGCAGTCCGGCAATATGTGCTCGGATCCCACGCAACGCGGGAACCCGACGTCTATGGATATGCCCGCAGGATCTGTTCAAGAACAGCAATAAGTTCTGCCTTACGTTCTTTTCTAAGCCGCACCCGGCAGAGGGCACACAACTTCAAGGCACCAGCCTCATACTGGATTTCGCGGTTCTCATCATAGAATAGTGGGCAATCGCTGGAACTGACTGCTCGCCCCTCTTTTTCCCCGGGATAGTGTGCGCCTAGGCCGGACATGAAGTTCGCGAGGGCATTCGCTACAAGCCTCTCGATCGTATACAACGGCGGCTGTAACTGCTCCAGGCAACCGTAAACCGAGATGATTGAGATTTCGTTCTTCGGATCGTCGTCCCAAGTAATCAGGTCCGTCGTTTTTTTGTCTCGTAGCGGCAAGTTTGTGATGGCAATGAGACGTTCGACACCTAACTCGCGAGACTTGCCGCGCAGGCGCTGGGCGATTTTTTCAGCTTCGAGATAGGCCTCGCCTTCACCTCTCCGTTCGCGGCGCCAAGTGCCGAGTGGAGCGGAGAACCGGACGGCTTCGAAAGCGAAACGATCCTGACAATCCGTTAGTTGAGTCGCGATCTGCTCAAGACTAGGTATCACGCGCTGTACATCCCATAGGCCCACACGGCGCCGGCCGCGGGCTACTCGGCGACTGGTGGAGCGCGTTTCAAGGGCGCTAGCACGCGCAACATCTAGCGCCTGGCGGGGCTGGGCCAATCGATCCGCTGGATTGCGTGCGAAGACGACTGGAACCGCCCAATCGATATTTTCACCAGGAATCGAGTAGTTCACGGCGATCCGCGATTCACGCGCCGCATCACCGACATTGCTTCCTTGCGCGAGCGCCCAATAAAAATGTTGCGCGAAGGAGGTTGCGCTGACGTCCAGTACGCTGTACTGATTCGCGACGACGCACGGGACGCCCCCAGCCACGAGTGCCTGCGCCACTCCGCGGTTGAAATCAGCGCGTCCGCCCTCCGCCGTCTCACAAGCGTTCAAGAAGATCAAACGGATGCCTCGGCGGCAGAAAATGTTCTGCAAATCGCGGGGACCCACCCGTTGCATCCGGCCCTGGTCAGTCTGAAAGATCAAATAACCGCTATCTGTTTTGGAATCGTACTCGCCGTGACCGATGAAATGGACTACGTCGAATGCGGGTGAAATCTCGAGCTTACCGTGCAGCGCGTCCGGCGTAGCATCGAGCAGAACGTCGACGATTGCAAGACCGCCCGAGGTCAGCTTTCGAAATCCAGAGCGGATGACCTCAACCTCCTCATCAACGGAAAGGTGGGCCAGCCCGAGCGGCTGAGCGACAACAACTAAAATCCGCAGAGGGCCGGGGGTGCCGTCAAGCCGATCTGCCGGAACTGCCGTGATGACATTGCGTGTAAAATTCACCTCGGATGTTGCCAGGAACGTCTCGCGCCCGGGATCATAGACGAACTCCCAAGGTAGGTCGGCCACCCAGTTGATCTCGGAGGTGAAGATCACATTGAGACGGCCAGTGCGCTGGCCTGCGCGTGCGATGTCATAGAGCCGGCCCACTTCGCCGGGAAACAGTGTTCTGAAAATCTCCTTTCCGACGCGAATTAGGTCTTCATCGTGTGGCGGCTCCTGAACATGGGGGTCGCCATTAATGTATTTGCGAATTCCGCTGTGCACGTCGATGATGCCGCGGAACCGCTGGCCCGCACTCCCACCGCGCATTGCTATTCGCTTGGCGACCGACGCGTTGCGAAAACTCGCGAGCAAGGTCGCGGATTCCGGTTTGGATTTCTGGTCGCCTTGTGAGCGGGTCGTATCCATGACGGTTAGATAGAAGACCTCGTCGGTAAAGCGGTCGGAAACTGGCAACACGGGAGGCGGAAGCCCTCGATCAGCAGAAACCGCCTGGGGTAATGCTGCCGGGGGCGGCAGTGTGGTTGGAGGTACTGTGGCTGCACTGAACGCTAGAGCACCACGGCGCTTCAGGAATGGTAAATGCGTCGCCGGGTCAAGCGACGCCAGCGACTGCACACTTCCCGATAACGCGCGCATTAAGAAGTCTACCGTTTCCGCGCGGTTGAAGAAGCTCAGGTGCGTTACTTCGCCACCCGATGGAGAAGCGAGATTGCCACCACGGCCATAACACCCGATGCGAGTTGCAGGGACCACCGCGGATGGCGCACCAGGATCAACCCGCCATCCTCCCTCGGACGGGACGACCAAATCGTTAGCCGTCCCAAAAAAAACGTCAAGTCCTGTATCGATCAGTCGTTGAAGGACATTGCCCTCGGGATCGAAGTTGGCGACCAGAGCGGAATAAACTGTCGGCGGAGCACTGTTCAGTTCCTGTAGTTTGGCGATTGCATCGCTCTTTGTATCCATAGCGGCAAGACCCGGAAGCGCCCCTAAGACGTGATTAGCGATCCAACTCAAGCCATCTGCTACGAATTCGGCGCCGACCACGAATGGACTGTCGCCTACGACGGGCACCATTTCTACAAGGTCTAATAGATTGGCGACCCACGTTAAGAAAAGGTCGAAGCGCGAGGGCGAAGCTAATGGCGTCCCCTCGTTAGGTGACGCCACGAGCACAGCGCGACGAATGGAAATTCGTGACGCAAGCGATCCGAAGAGCTGTGGCAATTCTACTAGCTGACGCAGGACAAGCCCCCCGCGCGAATGCGTGATTACATCGAAAGTATGCCGTCCGGGTGGCAGCCCGTCGAGTAGCGCTTTGGCATTCTCTGCTGGGCTGCGGCTCACCGTGAAATGATCAAATCCGAAGATGCGGCTGCCGTAAATCTCGACCGCAAAATCGAAGAACGTCCTGTTCACTGCGTTACGCGCACTCGCGAGCTTTCCAAAAGACGAACTCGTATGGGAAAAAGTACCGTGGAGGAGAAGCAGATTGGGTTTTGAGGTGTCGACACCGAAAGTCGCCGCCGACGGCGATGGAAGGGGTTTCCCGGATGACAGCGCGTCCTCAGTTACGAGCTTCCATCCCTCCGTCAAACGATGAGCCTGCCACCAGAGTTTCTCCGCTTCTAGACCTAAAACGGGCATGGCTTTATCCGCAACGACTCCGGCGACTTTGAGCAAGAACGTGCGAACGGCCTTGGTGATCACTCCGCGGCGTTCGCCTTCCACACTCTCCTCAGAAACCGGAACAGAGAAGCGCACGCGGCGAGACGCACCCCGTCGTTCCGACTCCTCCGGCAAATGAAAAGTGATTGCTCCAGATGGGTGCCGGACCATAAGAATGTGCTTTTCCATGGCTTCGGTCGTTGCTTCGAGCCGAATTGGGACCGCACCACGACGCTTCACAGGGGTAACTTCGAGGGCCTGCGTGAGATCGACTCGACCTGTCTTGGTCAGCCGCTCAAGAAACCGGTCCGCAACCCCTGATCCAAGTCCACGTCTCGCAGAGCCTGTGGCTTTGAGTTCAGTAGCCGTCCAACCGATGGTGTCAGATAAGCGCAGCGTCGTTTGACGGGACGAAGGCATAATCGCTAAGCACGACCAACATTGTGTCCGGGACTATTTAGCTGGTAATCGTAGCACTAGTCCGCATACTTCTTACGCGCGTAATCCAAGCCGATACCATGGCACGTGCAATGAACGCCGCCGCCAGATTCCGCCCCAGGTGGACGGCTTGATCATTCCTTTCGCGGGTGCCCTCGACATGCAATCAGTTTACTCCGTTGGATCCCTCGCCCGACCTGTCGACGCATCACCCTGTCCAACCACCGACCAGCCGATAGCCTCGGCCGCGAAACTGCTCTACTCTTGGCATGACTGCTGATTCTTTAACTGACACTGGCATCGTGCGGGTCCGCAACACTTACAGCGCCCACGCGTCCGAGCCAGTGGATTTGACGGCGTTTGAGTGGTACCCAATGGCGGAGCTGGCAAGGGCGGTGGAGACACCACGCCGCGGACCTGACCGCCCAGACTAGGTGGATTGTTAGTCTTGTTGGGAGGAGGTTGACTCGGTTGAGGCTGACTCGGTCGGGTTTGACTCGGTTGAGGTTGATTCGGTCGGGTTTGACTCGGAGTGGCTTGACCCGCAGTGGCTTGATGCGGAGGGGGTTGGCCATCAGGACGTTGGCCACCGTCCAATTTTGGCGATAGATAAGAGGGAGGAGAGCAGTTGTCCGGGATGCTTTGGGGCAGTACGTCTCTTACTTTTTGGTCGATGGTGAGCCGGCACAGCATATGCCCCACGATGAGATAGACATCGTCCTCCCAATACGCGACGCCTGTCACGGGCTCATCGAAGATCACGCTGCCAAGGCTGCCTCCTTTACGATCAAAAACGTAGAGGCCGCCAGGTCCAGCCGCGAAGACATAGTGTCCTGTGTCATGATGTGCCGCGTAGTCGTGCGCCGCGTCATCGAGAGTGATGCCAAGGAAGGTTGGCAGAACCTCGCCCGAGGCCGCGATCGATCCCAGCGCGCCTGTTTGATTCCATTTTTGTAGTTGAGGATTCCAGTTGTAGATCGGCCACCGCACCTCGGCTGAATCAAATTCGGTGACAAATACCGGACCAGCAGGGCAAACCGCCACGACCCCCGAAGGATGGCGCAACCTGCTGCCCACCAAAGCAGGTTTGCAGCGCTCTTCCTTTGTGTCCACGGTGCAGGTATAGAGGGCACCGAAAAGTCGCGGGGTACCTTTATCGAGCCAGCGGCTATAGTCAGCAGAATCGTACGAAGCATCCGCGGTGGTTCCCGGCCAAGGGCGGTCGTCGGTAATGAAAAGTGTGGTCCCGACGGCGCCGAGACCCGAAGGACCCCTAAGTTCCTCGAACGCGCCCTCCAATGGTGTACTCTCCTTCTCGCTCAAGTCAGCCGCGCCCGCTTTTACGGTGAGGCGTCCCCGCCCGTGCTCGGCTACATAAATAGATGTGTCGGAAATCGCAATGCCTCGTTGATCAACCTTCTCACATGGCTCCTGGGGACAAGTGTGGATCGGGTTCGACTTTTGGTTCTTTTCATGCCTGGTTGAATAGACCAGCACGTCGCCGTTCGCTGCAGAGAGAAATAAATCTCCGCTTTTGTTGCTGGCGAGTCCACGAACGTCCACGAGCCCGTACCAGAGAATCGAGGCTTGTGCATCCGGGAACGGAAAGCTGGGCGACCAGGAGATCGCCTTGCCTAGGCGATTGGGATTTGGCTTGTGATCGAGCTCGTACAATAAGATCGATACGCCCACCAGGGTCGCGCCAGCCAAAATCCACTTCATTGGGTTGTTCCTTTTGGCTGATCGTTGTCCGCCACCGAGATCGATACCTCGAGCTTCTTCTTCAAGGACTTGAGACGCGCCTCCCAATTCGTTTCGATCTTTTCAAATAGTCCTTTGATGGCCTCGCCGATTTCGGTTCCATGCTGGACTGGCAGTGGGTCCATGTCGTGATTAAACACGTCGTGGGCAACATGATGGCCTAGGGCGCGGTAACTCTCGAAGTGGGATTCGTCGAAGAATTGGTTCACCGTCGACGTGTGCGGGAACTCGGAGTGCCGTTTTCGGAATTCGACAACGTCGACAGGCTCGTCCCCGGTCACCGACGATTTGATGTAGATGAGCTTGCCGCAATCTTCCTGACCGGGGTAGATGATGTTTCCAAGCGAATAATGCAGCTTGCTCACCGCCGGATCGCCAATGGGCTGTAGCGCTTCAAGATTCAAATCAATGACTACGCCGAAATCCTCCCGGCACTTGCGGGCTGCTCCTCCAATGCCTTCGAGCTTGAACTTTTCGTCTTCCTCGGCGTCGCTCACAACGATGTAGCGGCACCGCCGGCGAACCAGTTCGTATAACCCCATATTCTCGAAGTGACCACCGTCGCTGAGGAGCACGAATTCCGAATTGGAATCGGTGCGGGCTGTTAGTTCTTTTACGAGGTAGAGGAGGCCCAACCGCGGCGAGGGCGATGTCCACTTCGTACGCCGCGGATTGCCCGCCCACCACCCCAAGCGCACTCCGAAAACCGTTAGCAGGAACGCCAACGCAGGTGAGGTATGAAAGCCTGCGTTGGAATTGAAAGCCGCACCTGAGATCGCCATCGCCGTGCCTAGAAAAGCGCCGTGGTTCTGCGGCTCAGCGAACTGTTCCGTCCGCTGGAATGCATACTCGGAAAGGTTTGTTTTTCTCACGGCCGCCTGCCGGCGCGAGAAGTCGAAGCCGGACCACAAGGGAGTGAAAATAAAAGATTCAGCCTTCCTCTCCTGCAGGCCGAGATCTGCACCCTGGGTAATATTGAGTGCCGTGTTAATGATCGGAAACGGACCCGCGTACGAAGGTTTGCAGCCGATCACCATATCGCGGGGCTGCGTTCGGTCGGAAGACTGAAAGCGGCGGAGCCGGATATCGTCTTCAAGATCGAAGCCTGTAAAGGCGTTTGGCGCCCGATGCGACCTGGCGCGCGAAGCGCCCAGATAGGCGCGGACCAAACGGTTCTTATAAAAGTTATGCATTGAAAACTCATTGATGTCCACCCTCCATGCCATGAGCACACAAAAGAGGCCCAACGAGGCGATAAGGCACAGCGGAGCCAGCGACCCTGGATACATGAGCGACCAGTATTGATCCACCATGCGCTGAAACGAGAACGCGTCTTTACAGCAGAGTTGCTGAGCCACCCTTGGATCCACCAGCAAAGGCATCCGCCCCACGACTTCGACGGCCCAGAACAAGCCGAACGACACGCCCGAAAGCAACCCCACGATGAACACTGCCGGAGCGAGACTCAGGACTAGGCGGATCGGCAAGCTCTGAGATTCCTGGCCATCCCGGCCGGAGCGCGGACTGAACGCCAGTTTTGCACCAATGCCTGTGATCGCCACCCAACTGACGCCTCCGGCCGCGGCGACCTTCAAGCCCAGCATAGCGATCCACAACGGCATGAAGAAGCAGATCGCGCAAATCGACAGCCAACCGACGATCGCCAGCCCTAACCATGCGCCCAAACGGCTCCACCACTCCCTCTGTTCATCGGACAGGTCTTTCCCAAACAGGCCGATAAGCACCAAAAGAACGCACGCGATCACGGTCAGCATGAGCGCGAGACCGGCGCTGCCCGAAAGCCACAGCCCTCGTTCGGTGTTCTTGCCGAAGATGTGGAGAACTGAATAGAGCCAATCAAAGAGCAGCGCGCCGGTGACGATGCTCCCAACAACGGCGATGCGCCAAATCAAGGGAGCCAGTATCCGGTCGAGCAGCGGCAACCAACCACTATTTCCTTCGGCGTGGAGATTCCTGAAGGTCGCTAGCAAAACCATCCCGAGCGCGGCCACTAGCGCGAATGCCAGCGCGACGTCGACCTGCCGGATCTTAGCGCTCGGGTACCACCACAGTACTGTGGTTTCGAGGAGCGCCCCCAAAACGACTAATGGCAGAATTTTGGAAGCAACTTCGAAATCGTTGTACCCGCGAGGAGTATTGAAGCCTCCGCGATACGGACCAAAGGTCTTGAGATTGTGCGCTCCAATCCGATAGCACGCCCAAGTCAGCGGAATGCCTCCAACTAGAACAAGCAGCACGAAATGAAGGAATCCATCCCTGGCCTCAGGCGTAAAGGCAGGTTCCGCAAAAACCCGGAGATGGAGCATCAAAAAGATAACGACTCGCGGCAGCAGCAAGACCGCTCCAAGCAACGAAATCAGAACCATGAAGTTCAAGAGCGAATTGCGCAACCATGTCGACGCGATCGTCCAACTGTCTGCGGAAAACAGCCCGGCCTGCGGCGCTAGATACCGTGAATACTGCCGCAAAAGGCGGATCGGCCGCACATGGTCCGCGTGTGGATCGGAATTGCGGGTGATCCATCCGAATCGCTCGGAAACCTGCGCGCTTGTATGCGATGTACTCCGCTCGGCACAATCGTCTCCCAGCAAAAGACTCGTAGCGTTGCCGCGCATCGACTGCTGCACGGAATCGACGCTGCCCTTGCGCTTGATCCAGGAGATCAGCCAGCTCCCGATGTAGCCTCCTCCTGACACAGTCGAAAGGACATCGATGTAGGGCAGAAGGTTGCGATCCGCCATTCCCTGTAGGAGCCCGAGCGCAAAGGTGGCGCTACGGATTCCGCCGCCGGAAAGAGCCACCCCGAACAGACACGAATCAAAAGCCCGCCGTTGACACGTGCAGGAAGTGTTAGAAAAACCAGTCTCCGATCTGATATCTTCAAGACCGCGGTCGGACGGGTCTAAGGCACGGAGGCGGACCAAACGGGACCGCGCGATCTCATCCAATTCGGCACTCTGAACCATGGAGAAAGGAATCGCCACCCCGAGATGCTGGCACAATGTGCGCAGCCTGCGGGAATTCAGAAGCAGACGCATTTCTCGGTCATTCTTCCTCTTATCTGCTCTCATCTTGACCCACCTGTCGGCGAGTTTCCACACCCGTGAACCCTGTGGGCCCGTTGCTAAGACGTCTCTCGCGCGAACGTCGATCGCCTCCTCGATGAAGAATCTCCCTTCAGGAACAAATTCCTTTGCAAGGGCAAGGATGTTTTGGTGCGACGCACCTCCCAGCAGCCAGCTGGTAACGTTCTCGTAGAGTTCCTCGCGCGTGAGCCGCTCGGGCTCAGCCGAAACCTCCCTGTCGCCTGCTTGAGGCTTGTCCGTCGCGTTCGCTCCGCCGCCGGCTTGCGAATCCACCGGCCGGGCTCGAGGCACGAGTGTGACGGCTCCCAATAGGCCTTCTGCCTGAAGGGTATCGATGCGCCTGACGATCACGCTTAACGCCGCTTCAGAGGTCCGCTTGATCTTGTACTCGTCGGAGGAGGCAAGCCAATCCCGGCGATTCTTACGGACAAATCTGTTAAGCATCGAGAAGATCTTGGGATGATTTGTATAGCTTCGCCGGAGCCCAACCTGTAAATCGCGCATATCGTGACCTGGGTTCAGAGTCGATCCTGAATTCCCCAAGCGGATCGTCTGGGTCCCAGTCATCCTTACTCAGCATACCCGCGAGGTCGAGCAGATCTTGCAAGCTCGAATAATCGCGAGCGCCGCACCTCTCTCGCAAATCCTCCTTCCCGCCGACGCCATCCAGGCTGGCATCTTTCGGGTAGCGTTCATGCAGAAACCAGGCCTGCGTGGTTATCCTGGTCGCGAGTTCCAGAATCGGCTCCGTGATGTCCTCCCTTCATGGCGCGCTGCCGTATGCGGCACCAGCCGGGCGGCGACCCGGTTTAGAGGCTCAATTTGGCGTTTACGGTACGTGTGAAATGGCGTCCGCAGAACGCGCATTGCACCTACTTGATCGATCCGATCTTGGAAAACAGCTTTCCAGCATCGAACTTCGCTCCAAACAGAAATTGCAGCGAGTCCTTGGCGTTGTCTACGGTCTTGGAGTTAAATAGCCCGAAGTTCTGATGGATGTTCGCGCCAAAGCCGAGGATGAAGGGTGTCATCGGGACCTTCAGAAAACCTTCCACCCCGATGCGCCATGGCCGCGCGTAACGAACACCGTCGGGAGGGCTAATATCGAAATTACTGAACCTCCCGGTCACAACGTCCACATAAGATTCGAGCTCTGGCGCCACGTCGGTGGAATAGCTCATGCGGTACAGTCCGAGCCGGGTTCCCAGGCCGAAGTTGGTATAAAACTCGTGTTCATTCGCCGATACGGCGTCAGACTGGATGTCGCTGATCGGCGTCTCGAATCCTACCTTGGCGACTGGACCCAAGGATAGTGCGTACGGCCGTGCCGAATAATGCCAAGTAGGGAATAGGAACGGAATCGAAGCTCCGCCGGTTAATGTAGCCGATTTCCTTGCCGTAATAAATGTGGCCACGGTATTCGGGCACGGAGGTGCCGGCGAACTCGCGGAGCTACCCGAGCCCCCGGTGCTGCCCCCCGAACCGCCTCCGGAGGAACCGCCAGAGGACTGGGTCTTTGAGGTGGTCGTGCCGCCACCGGTCGGAGTGGTGGAAGGCGTTGAGGCCGTACAGGCAGCAACCGGTAACGACGTGAGCCGCGCGTCAAAGAACGTCTCAAACATGACTCGCTTGTAGCTCCGCGTGGGCTGCCCGTTTTCGTCGTATTGCCAGAAGGGCCCACCCCAGACCCAGTTCTTTGTCATGTTCATTCCCAGAAAAATGCTCTCGTCGGAAAAACTATTGTTGTCGAACGAAAATAGCCCGCCGGCCGCCATGTAGCCCCGGACACGGCCCCAATCGAAGATCGAATGGGCAAGAAATGGATACGACTGCGAGTACCTTTGCGAGGGGGGTGGAACCGTTTGGGGCCGGTTTCGTGCTTCACATATCAATTTGTTGAAGTCAATATCGCTCGGCAATATCGGTCCGGCGTGCTCCAGTACCACCACGCAATCTCCTCCGTCTACAGGATTTTTGAGGGTCAAACCTGTTTCCCCAGAGGAATCGACCGCCTCAGACTGTATTTCGCTCCCCTTCGTGTTCACCAAGGGGACGCCATCACCATTGACAAACACACTGAGCGAAAGCGCGGACTTGGACGAATCGGTCCCACTGCTCGCGGGCGGCGGGTCGACGTCCACGATAAGTTTGGTATCACCCTCCTTGGGGACCGAGCGCAGGAGCACGCGCGAGAACTTCGTGCCTTCCACTGTGACATCCTTCGTCACACGCTGCGTCTGGTCTTTCGAGAGCCAGGCAATACGAACCAACTCGTCCTTCGAAACCGCGCTCTTTAGGAGCAACTCCACCTTGGGGGTGGTAATGTCCAGTTTATTTGCATAAGTCGGAGAGCCCTTTGACGGCGCGGGACCGGCAGCTATATCCACCTGCTCGTCGTTAACACAGACCGTGACGCTGCCGCTAGACGCCGGTACCATTGCCGTGATCTCGGAAGTGCCCGCACGTATCGTCTCCGCGTAGATCTGCTGGTCCTTGTTGACCGTGCTGTCACAGACACCGGCGATAATCTTCTTGGAGGGGCCCACGACCCCTTGGATAGTCGTCCGTTCCCCATGCGCTGGTTGCAACGCCACTAGAACGAAATTGCCTTGCGCCAGGGCAGGACCGCTGGAGAACGTTACATCAAACTTGGAATCCTTGAGCGATCCCGCCACGGACGCCTCGTCCTTGGTATCCCGGATCTGCCGTTGTTGGCCATTGACGCACACCGAAACAGTGCCGGAAGCCGAAGCGAACTTGTACGTGCGCCCCTGGATTTCCGAGTCGCCGGCAGCGAGCGCCAGTTTGGCGTCCGTGTCTGGATTTCCGTCATCGCACACAGAAGCAGGGGCCTTCGCCTTCTGTTTGTTGGCCATGGCCGCGGGCTGGGCCTGGGGCGTCTTCGCCGCCGGGGCGGGAGAAGATGGCGCTGGCATGCTGGAAATCGCCGCCATGGCTGGCGGTGGGTCGTCTTCGCTGGTGGAGTCAGCTACCGCTTTTGCCGCGGAATGGGCCAGGTCAGTATTGCCGCTGATTACCCACGCCTGCACGATCCAGCCAGACTTCAGCAGTAGTAACGGGATTGTGAAGTCGCCCGACGGTAGAGGCCAGTTCGGCTCCGTTCTCACTTCACCACCCTCTTTGGAGACCGTGATTCTCACCATGTGGTTCGGATCGGTGGTGTGCCCGGTTACGACGCCATCCGGCGTAGCCGTGTTGATCCATATCGCCGGCGCGGGTTTGGGCGCCGCAGCGCGTTTTCTAGCCGCAGGTTTGCTTGCTGCGGGCATCGGTGTGGGCTTCTGGTCTGCTTGTTGCGCGCTTATAGATCCGCACAAAGCCACTAATAGCGGCAATAGATTTATGGCGCTTGTCCGCATATCTCGATTAGCGTAATTGGAAACTCAAAAAAGGACAAGAAATACTTTAGGAATTTCTGGACTCGTTCATTCCCAGTCCGCACGGCCACAGTCAAAAATGGGAATGCGCCGACAACGAGCCGCAAAATCAGACCCACGATTGATGGATTTTCCCGCAACATACCCAAAAAAGGGGGGGATCATCCCCCCGGCTGGGAGCTTTTAGGGGTACTTCCTCTGGGTCTAAAAAAAAGAGCCCGTCGGGTTTTGAATCGGCTCAGTTCCTGATGCTTTGTGTTTACATTTCTGAACAGTTAAGGTGACGAAGGACCTGAAGAAATGCGACATTCGCTTAGGTAAATCGGCTAAAATGCTGCGTTCCAGTTGACAAGAGAGCCTACTTAGGACATTATCTTCAGTATTTCAAATTCAGTGCGCTACGCCGGGACAGTTGCAAGAATTGTTTTTCTCGCTAGGGTTCCCATCATTGTTTGGCTACTCCTGGTAATTTTCAGCCTGTTCGGCCCGACGAGCAGCTTCACTAGGGGTCTATTCGATGTAGATGAGGCTTTCGGACTTCTCTGGGTTAGCCTGGCGGTAATCCTGGTTACTGCCGGCATCGTCGTCTCCGTGAATTTGCTCATCGAACACGGGATCGATCGCTCCTTGCCAGGGTCCGGACTGCCGCATTATCACTCTTACTCCCCCTCCAAGGTTCTGTTCTGGGTCGCTCAGGTACCAGCGGTGCTGCTGCTCTGCTACACCTTCCTGACGACGGAGCGCGACGCCATCGTCAAGGCGCTAGAGATCCTCGCGGGCGGGATGCTCGCTTTCCTCGTGGTTGTGGCCGCACAACTGGGTGAGTTCCTGCTGGCCGATCCCGGCCGGCATCCGCCCAACTACCTGATCTATCCATTCGATCAACTACCCATCCTCGGTCCGTTACTGTTTTTGGCCTACCGCAAGGAGTGGGGTATTGTCGCGTGGTTCCGCGGCAGGCTGGACAAACTGGCGCGGTACCTGGCCACGCGCTGCCCCGGACTATTTCACGGGTATCTGTACCAAGACCCTCCCGCTCAGCCCGCCTTCTTCACGGGCTACCTTTTCGCGGCTGTCCTAGCATTGCTTTCTTTCTCCATCTGGATTGTGATTGGCGGTTTCAAGCAAGGCCACATCGGGGCGCCAGCTACCTGGACCACCATTCCATCCCTCGCCTATGTCTGTCTCGCGCTGGTTGTGCTGAGTTGGATCTTCTCGGCTTTGACCTTTTTCTTCGATCGCTGGCGCGTCCCGCTCCTGTTAATCGTGGTTCTGTGGACTTTAGCTGTGGGCCGCTCCACTGAAACGGACTATTACTACCGCGTCAGTGTTGACCCACACAACCAAGTCGAATTTCCCAAGCCCGCTGACATCCTCGATCAGAAAAGTAGACCGGTGATCATCGCCACGGCGGGTGGGGGGATTCAGGCGGCGGCTTGGACGGCCAGAGTAATCGAGGGCATCGAGGTCCGGACGAATAACCTTTTGCTGAAAAATACCGCGCTGATCTCCAGCGTCTCCGGCGGATCGCTCGGCGCACTGTACGTCGGCGCATATCTTTATGGCAATGCTCCTCAAAAACTGGGGTGCCTGGAAGACGTGAACCGAGCTGCGCGTGCGTCCAGTCTCGATGATGTTGCCTGGGGCTTGGTCAATCCCGACCTCTGGCGCGCGTTCTGGCCCGTCGTCCGCGATCCCGTGATCGATCGCGGCTGGGCGCTGGAGCGTTCCTGGGAAGAGCGGTCGGACTTGCAGGAGGTCTACCTGTCGGACTGGGCCTATCGGGCCAAGCTCAAGAACTTGCCTGCGTTCCTGTTCAACACTACGGCCATCGAAACGGGCAGTCCGGTCGTCTTCACCAACACGGATTTTCCCGATCGCAACGACCCCTGGGCTTGGGACAAACGCCACATCCGCAATATTTTGGATCTCTGCGGACATGATTGCAAACTTCGCGTTTCTACCGCCGCACGGCTATCCGCCACGTTTCCCTATGTTTCGCCCGCAGCCCGTGGCTATCCGTGCCCGGCTTATCACATCGTCGACGGCGGCTACTACGATAATTATGGCGTGACAACGGCCATCGCGTGGCTGATGGAGGCGCTGCACGGAACGCCGACCGAATGTGCACGGACGCCGGAGAAGGTGGCGATCGTGGTCATTCGGCCTGGCTCTGATGAGGACGATAAGTCCGGCCGTGTTACGGGCTGGAACTATCAGTTCAGTGCACCATTGGACGGGATCGTCAACATTCGCAGCGATGATCAGCTCCGGGCGGACCAAGGGCTCTTAAGCCTGGTAACTAAACTGCTCGCGCAAACTCAGGCCTCTCCGGGGATTCATGTGTGTACTTTTGAGTTCGCGTACCCTAGAAACCCTCCGACCGGCTGCAACCATCAGCCATTGTCGTGGAAGCTCACCGGACTCCAGAATGCTTGCATAGATGAGGCTTGGAAGGATGAAATTGGAAATTCCAATGGCGTGCTCGCCCAGAACCTTCAGCGGCTTGACGATTACCTGAGCGGCGGACAATGTCTACCACAGTAAGCTGGCCGCTACTGCCCACGTTTCTCGACGCGAACACACGCACGCTGTTCGTTCGAGTGACGACCGTTGCCATCGTAGTGTACCCGATCCTTCTAGCTTGGTTCACGGCGCCGTCGAAGTTTCTCACCGATAACAGCTATGAAGCCAAGCTACACGGGCCCAGAATCTCGGCACGGGCTCTCCCTCTGGAACTCCCCAAAGATGAGGCTGAGCTGACTCGGACTCTACGAGCAAACGATCCGATTCGGCACGAGGCTCAGTTGAGACTCCATCGCCGTGCTCTCGCTTGGGATAACGTTTTCATAGAAATATACGTTCTACAGTTCGCGGCCGTGGCACTGATGGTCGTGACTTCCGGTCGCATGCGATTGCTCCAGATCCTTGCCATTGCTTCCATCGTGACTGCCGGGATCTTCGATTGGCTGGAGAACCTCCGCATACAGGAGATTCTGAATTGCGGCGGTCCTTCGTTCGGAGACCTTATCGCGCGTGTGACCTTCGTCTCCACGACAAAATGGATAGCGATCTTCGTCGCATTCTTGCTGTTGAGCCCTATTGTTTGGAGACTGCCCAGAACCGGCCACAAGTTCCGCATTGCGCTTTGCACTGCATTGATCGCGGCGGCCGTAGTCGGGTTTGTCGGGGTTCTTCCCTCTCTTCATAGTCTGCTGCCACTGAGTCTGCTGATATATGGCATCGTGCCTGTTCTCATTCTCTGGCGCTTTGTGATCAGCCCCGCCGTGGAAGCGATCGACACCCGTCTCCAGGCCACAGCCGCACTTTTGGCGACGAATGAGATCCAGGCAATACAGGAACACGGCGGAGTGGCACGGTTTAACGTCGAGCTTCGGAGCACCGCCCCGAAATGGTCCCTGGAGAACGTGGAACGTCACGCGGAAGTGCCGCAAGGGCCCTCTTCCACGCGGACAGGACCAAGCATATGAAATGTAAACGACGAGAGTTTCTCACCAGACTTGCGGCGCTTGGAGCATCCAGCTTGGAGTCTTTGAGTGCCAGACCGCAGCCGCCGGCGCCGCGCAGGATCGTGTTGGCACACGGTCTCTTGGGCTTTTCAAAAATCGCCGACTTGGCTTATTTCAATGGAGTACGCGGCTGCTTCGATACGGGTTGCGAATTCATTGAGCCTCAAGTAGCTCCCACCGGAGCGATCAAGGATCGAGCGCAGCAACTCGAAGATGCGATTCGGAAGAATGTCCCAAGCGGCGAACTCAACGGTCGCGGCACGATTCACATTGTTGCGCACAGCATGGGTGGACTGGATGCCCGGTATCTGATTTCGAGCAAAGGACTCAAGCGTGCATCCTGGTTTGCTTCGGTGACCACGATCTCAACACCGCATCGCGGCAGTCCTCTCGCGGATATCATTACTGGAAGGCGTCAATTGACGCTAGAGGATTTTGATCCTCTGGCGATATTGGCCAGACCGGATCACTGGCTCAAGTTCTTTAAGTCGCTCGGAAGACCCGATCCTTCTCTGAAAGATCTGAAAGACATGTTCTCGCCGCAAGGCTTTGCGAAGACTTGCGACGATCTCAAAGGGTATTTCTCACAGATTTTCGATAACAAGCCGGATGCTTTTGAAGAACTTACGTCAACCTACACAGCGGTATTCAACTCCACGTATACCGATTGGGAGGGTGTCCCGCTGCGCAGCTACGCCGGCGTATCGACGCCGGACGAAACGATGTCGGCCGAATTGTATGGGCCATGGGCAATATTGAAGTCGCTTGCCGGAAATAACGATGGGGTGGTACCGCAGTCTTCTTCAAGCTGGGACAACGCCACGGCAGAAGTTGTCGCAGACCACTTCGAGGAGGTCGGGCTGGCATCTCGCTTCGACGGCTCCCTGGGAATACGTAAACATTTTGACGTGTGTAATCTGTATAGGGCCGTCAATCGCTGGCAGGCCGCCTTAAAGTCGCCTAGCTAAATGGAAGGCTGGGCGGTTAAGCGGGCTCCCCAGGCTTCGACGACTCTCGGCTCGATACTCTTTTTCTCACGGCGCGAGATTCGGATTCTGTTGCCAGCGGCACTCAAGATTTGATCGACGGCGGGTGTGCCTAGCTCGGAGTGGTAAAGCTTCACCAGCGCGCTGGAGTCGAAGAAGTATCCCGGCAAAGATCAACGGTCCCCGCGCTCAGCGACAATTTCGGCAGCCATAGAGCCGGGAATTTTAGCGAGGCGCCGACGTACTTCATCGAGCTCGGGGCCCGGTTCGGCGGCTGGGAGGCCCCGCTTGATTTTTTCAATGTACTCGACAGCCAAGCTGGATCGGCTGGAAGCGGGTGCGGCTTTGATCACGCTGAGAACGACGTGTTCGTGCTCCTTTAAATCCAGCGGCTGGAGTGGGCGCAGTACGCCGTCTTCATACACAGCGTCCACCTGGATAGGCATGCCCCTATTGTAAATCCAAATCGGGTTTTTGGAAGAGCGCAGAGAGCCGTGCGCTGGCACCGCGCTGGCACGCGCGAACGGCCTGCGAGGAGGTCGCCCGTCGCCGAACAACTTCCTATTGCACGGCGGTTACCATTTTGGTAACCTTGAGGCGGTGAGGATCATCAGTAAGGCTGCGATCACCGAATTCAGCAAGACACACAAAGATGCGTTGGAGCCGCTGCTGTATTGGCACAGTATGACCAAGCGAGCCGCATGGAGACATTTGGCCGATGTCCGAGCCGACTTTCCGCACGCCGATGCTGTGGGCATTTTCACGGTGTTCAACATCAGCGGAAACAAGTATCGGCTCGTCTCGGTGATCAAGTACCGATGGCAGATCGTCTACATCCGGCACATCCTCACGCATGCCGAATACGATAAGGGGAAATGGAAACTATGAGCGCTACGTTACTCGATGAACGTCAATATCGAAAGCTACTCGATGTGACTCTGCCCGTCGCCATCCGAACGGAGGAGGAATACCATCGCCTGCTCGGCGCGGCCGCAGCTCTCATGGACAAACCAGAAGATGAGATGTCCGAGGAGGAGGGCCGGCTCCTGGAACTGCTCAGCATCCTGATCGACGAATACGAAAACCGGGCACACCCGCTTCCGAAGGCCAAACCGCATAAGATGCTGGCATATCTGCTCGAAGAGAAAAACATGAAGCCGAGCGACCTCTGGACCGTACTGCCCAAGAGCCGTGTATCGGAAATCCTGAACGGCAAGCGCAGCATTAGTAAGACGCAGGCCAAGCAGCTCGCCGAACTCCTTCGCGTGCCTATCGACCTGTTCGTGTAGCCAGTGTCACGTGCCCGCGTCTTGTTCGGCGTCGAGGCCTGCGGAGCACATCGGTATACACACCGGATGGATGTCACAGGCAGCGAAGGGGCAGAGGAGGTAATTGGGCACCGGCTGCGGCAATTGGCACTCCACCGGCAGTGAGCAGGCCGAGCGGGCCCGATGCTAAACGGCGCGTCCGGGCGCGATTCTTGGCCCATTCGGGGGTGACCGCGCTGGCACCGCGCTGGCACGCCAGCACTCTGTGGCACCTTTCTGGCAGTTCGCGCCGTACCAACTGAACGTGTTTGCACTGACTTAGACCGAACTGAACTGGACTGAACTGGCGCTATACACGTTCGATTCCCGTTAGCGCTACCAAACTTAAATCTAGTTTTTTCAGCTATTTACACGGCTAAATCGAACGATCTCAAATGCATACCCGTTAGCGTTCGGAATGCCAAATGTTTTCATAGACTTGCGAGCAAGCATGATTCGATGGAGACCACCGCTCGCAAAATCGTGGTCGCCGGACTCGTCTCCTTTCATCGCGCTTCCTTGGCTGGACGGGTCGCGCTGGTGATGGGCGCCAACTCTGGCATCGGCTTTGAAACCGCACGTGCTCTCGCTCGACTCTGATCCTGCCACTGCCGATCGTCTCTGGAGTGTCAGCGAAGCGTTGTCGGGAGTGTCTATCCCATTGCCAGCCGGGCTTGCAAGAGGTGCAGCCAATGCATGAGGCGAGCGAGGCAGCGCGGCCGCCACGACAGGCGGCGATTCTGGCGGCGGCCGTCAAGGGTTTTCTTCCAGTTCGGATACCGACCCTGTCGCAACCGGTGTCGGCTGGACGTCGTTGCTGTCTCCATTTCGACCCCGGTCAAGCGGGGTAGCGAGGAATAAGTCGTTGAAATCGGCCTTCAGGAAATCGGCAGCCCACTTGCCTGATTCTCGTCGAAAGATCTGGCTCGCGTGTACGAGGGGTACCCCTGAATGGCAGACACGGCAGACTTAAGGATCATCGAAGACACGCCGAAGGCGGTCTCGAGACGCAGGTTCATCAAAGGAGTCATCGCGGGCGGCGCCGCAGTCTCGTCAGCGAACTATCTGTTCCGCGCCTCCGTTCTGCTCGGCCAGATACCAGGTGCCGGCGAGCGGCTCATTACCATCCACATTAATGGCCAACAGCGGCGAGTCGATGTCATGAAGCAGGAGACGTTGGCGTGGACACTTCGCTACAAACTGGGCCTTACGGGCACCAAGCTGGGCTGCGACCGCGCCGAGTGCGGCGCCTGCACTGTCCTCATCGACGATGTGCCGCATTATTCATGCTCGGTGCTGACACACACCGTGCGCGCCCAGAAGGTCGTGACCATCGAAGGACTAGCGAATGCGGACGGAACGCTGCACCCGGTACAACAGGGCATCATCGACGAACAAGGATTCCAGTGCGCATTCTGCATGTCCGGCTTCATCATGGCCACGGTTGGATTCCTGAAAACAAATCCAAGCCCCACGAGGTCGGAATTGGCCCACGGTATTTCGGGAAATCTTTGCCGTTGCCAGGACTATGACAAGATCCTGACCGCGATGATGCGCGGCGCAGAGAATCTGAGGAGGGCTAACCGTGTCTCGTAGGGTTGCTGAGCCCAACAAAGCCGCCGAGCCTCAATACGGAGCTGGTTACAAGCTGATCGGCAAGAACTACACGACTGCCGATCTCTACGCGAAGGTCACCGGCAAGGCGAAGTACGCCGAGGACTATCGCGCCGAAGGCATGCTGTTCTGTAAGCTTCTGCTCAGCCCGCTGCCACACGCGCGCGTAAAACGCGTCGATGTCAGCAAGGCTCTGGCGATGCCCGGCGTCAGGGCGATTCTTACGGCGGACGATCTTCCCGCTCCGGCCGACACGCTTACCGACAACGGCACAGTGATTAAGGCGAGCAAGTGGGGTGAACGGGGACTAACGATGGAGCCCCTGTACCAGGGCGAACCGATTCTCGCCGTGGCCGCGGTGGACGAACTCACCGCTGCGGAAGCGATCGAAAGGATTCACATTGATTTCGAGCGGCTGCCCTTCGCGGTCGATCCCCTCGATACGCTGCGACCCGGCGGTCCGAACCCGCGAACGGACGGAAACATTTGGTCGACCCCGCAAGGCGGGGTTGCGCCCGTGGTTGCGGAGCTTAAGTGGACTGACGCGGATTTCGATGAGGCCAGGTACGGGCGATTGCCAATGGGCAAGACACCTGACGAGTGGTCGTATGGCGACCTCGATGCAGGCTTCAAGAATGCCGCCCTCGTACTGGACGAAACATTCGTCACGCCAGACGTCAGCCATCAGACTCTTGAGCCCCGCAGCGCGATGGCTTACTGGCAGAACGGCAAGGTCTACCTTCACACCGGAACTCAGAGCACGGCCCAGACTCGGCCTGCCATCGCACGATGGTTGAACATGGATGCGGAGAAAGTCGTGTTCATCAGCGAATATACAGGTGGCGGGTTCGGCAGCAAGATAACCGGGGGCGTCACCATGATTATCCCGGCGCTCTTGTCGAAGAAGGCCAACGCCCCCGTCATGATGCGGATCAGCCGCGAGGAGGAGACTTTCATAGGACGGGCGCGGCCCGGTTTTCAAGGTCGAATGAAAGTCGGGTTTTCGAAAGAAGGACGGATCCTTGCTCTTGATATGTTCGTGATTTCGGACAACGGTCCTTACGACGCACAAGGCGACGCTCCGACATCGGGGCATATGGTCTCGTTGCTGTACCAGCCACAGGCCATGCGCTGGCGCGGCGTGACCGTGCTGACAAACACGCCGCCACGCAGTGCGCAAAGTTCGCCCGGCGGATTGCAGGGGACCGCGATCACCGAGCCGATCATCGCGAAAGCCGCTCGAAAGCTCGGCGTAGACCAGGTCGCGATCCGCTACATCAACTGCCCGGAAGGCAAGGCGCTTTATGGGCCGCCGGTACAGGGCAAACTTCAGCACGCCACGAGCGCCTTCCTCAAAGAAGCGCTCCAGCGCGGCGCGGAACAATTCAAGTGGCGGGAGAAGGTGGCACGCAGCCCGAAGCGTATTGGCTCGAAGGTGCGCGGCGTCGGCGTATCACTCAGCTGCTACGTCGGTGGCACTACCGGGTTCGACGGACTTCTCGTCATCACCCCCGATGGTCGCGTCCGATTCCAGTCTGGAATTGGAAATCTGGGAACGGAGTCGGTGATCGACGTCCACCGCGCTGCCGCGGAGGTTCTCGGTGTCCCATGGGAAAAGTGCGATGTCGTGTGGGGCGATACGTCGAAGCATCTTCCCTTCACATGTGTGTCCGGTGGCAGCCAAACGACGCACGCGATGACACGAGCAGCGCATGCGGTGGCAATGGATGCCAAGCAGAAACTCCAGGAGATCGCCGCGAAGAGTCTGGACGGTAAACCCGAGGACTACGCGGTCGCGAATGAGCGTGTCTTCAGGAAGGGGCACGGCTCCGGGATGACTTTTGCACAGGCCGCTAAGCGCGCCATTGAACTCGGCGGTAAGTACGATGGCCACGAAGCGCCAACGGACGTCAACAAAGCGACTAAGGCATCCGTCGCGGCACTGGCCGGCCAGGGACTGGTCGCTGCCGCGCGCGACAACTACCCGCGCGACGGAATGACGCATTCCTATGTAGCAAGCTTTGCCGAGATCGAAGTCGATGTCGAAACCGGCAAGTATTACATTGTGGACTTCCTCGCGTACGCCGATGTGGGTACAGTAATTCACCCGCGTGCGCTCGGCGGACAGGTTCTCGGGCGGTCGACGCTGGGCATTGGCCACGCGATTGGCCAGAAGTGGGTCTTTGACCCCCATTACGGCGAAATGGTTTCCAAGCGGTTCCACCACAACAGGCCGCCCACGATCCTGGATGTTCCAGTGAACATGCAATGGGCAGCGTTGGATATTCCTGATCCCGAGACGCCGGTCGGCGCCCGCGGCATCGGCGAGCCGCCTGTCGGGGGCGGGTGTGCGTCCATCTTGAACGCCCTCTCGGACGCGCTTGGCGACGAGGTCTTCCGGCGGGCGCCCGTCAACGCCGACACGATTTTGACTTCGCTTGAAGCTGGGCGGCCGATGCAACATCCCTTAATTGCGCACATTTGATTCGAGAGGACCTATGGCAGTAATACGAGACGTCATGCCGGCCTTTGAGTTGTTTCAGCCGAACTCGATCGCTGACGCACAGAAGCTTCTCCAACAACATGGAGCAGATGCCTGGATAATGGCCGGCGGACTCGACAGCTTTGATTGGCTAAAGGATCGAATCAAGAGACCGAAGGCGGTGGTCGATCTAAGCGGAATCGGAGAGCTCAAGGGCGTTCGGGTCAGCGGCGACGGCATCGAGATCGGTGCGATGACTACACTCACTGAAGTCGTAAAGCACCCCGTCATCAGAGAGAAGTATAGTCTTCTGGCGGAGGGCGCGGAACTGGCTGCTTCGCCTCAGATCCGGAACCAGGGTACGATCGGCGGCAATGTATCGCAGGACACGCGCTGCTGGTATTACCGTGGGGGTTGGCCGTGTTACCGTGCCGGCGGGAATATTTGCTACGCCGATACGCCGACAGGCCGGAACCGCGAGCACGCAATTCTTCACGCCGAGCGATGCGTGGCGGTGAACCCGTCCGATTCGGCTCCGGCGCTGATCGCCCTGGACGCCAAATTCGTCTTACGCACGCCTAAAGGTGAGCGAATCGTCGACGCCGAGGACTATTTCATCGGGCCTGACATCGATATCACCCGGCTTCACATATTGAAGCCCGGGGATCTGCTGACGGCCATTCGTATTCCGTCTACATGGGCCGGCGCGCGATTTTATTTCGAGAAGGTGCGGGACAGGAACGTCTGGGATTTTGCCTTGTTGAACGTAGCTTCAGCAATGCATGTTTCTGGCAACACGATTGAGAGCATCCGCCTTTCCGTGAACGGCGCTGCCGCTCGTCCACTGCGATTAAGAGCAGTGGAAAACGCCGTTCGCGGAAAGCCGGCGACAACAGCAACAGGTGAAATGGCGGGGAGACTGGCCGTTCAGGGAGCTGTCCCGCTACAGTTCAATGCCTATAAAATCCCGCTAATGAGAAACCTCGTGAAACGCGCAATTGGCGGAGTGGAGGAGGCGAAGTGGGCATCTTAAAGCCGATTACCGAATGGGCAACGAGTCCCTGGGGACAGAATGTGCCCATCCACATTGCGTGGTTCTTGATTTGGGTTGCTGCGCTCGCGGGCTTGCTGTTCCTCATCGTGCACTCAATTTACGTGCGGTATTTCGCCAAAAGGGAAGAATTTGCGGGCAGTGCTCCGACCACGCTCGCGGCCGTGCTACCGAAACAAATTCCCAGACATTCACTGGCAGCTCGGTTGTTTCACTGGATTATGGCAGGGGCGATGTTCACGCTGCTCGTCACCGCTTTCCTTCCGAAGGTGGGCGTGCGGTTTGATTGGGTGACCTACCATTGGATCGCCGGAACCGTCCTCACTGTTTCCATCATCTTTCACATTATTCATGCCTCCTTTTGGCTGGACTTCTGGGCAATCTGGCCGGACAAAGCCGACCTGGTGGATGCACTGAGAAGGGTGCGAAGGTTTATGGGCCGGCCGGCGCCACCGCCGCGGAGGTTCGCGAAATACCCGTTAGAGAACAAGCTCTACCACGGTGCGATCATAGCGACCGGTTTGTCCGCCATCGGAACAGGTGTGTTCATGCTGTTCCGAGTCCGCACGATCTTCTTCACGCGTAATCCTTATCTCTTTAGCGACATGACGTGGGGTATGATGTACGTGCTCCACGGGTTGGCTGGCGTCGGATTGATCGGGCTGGTCATGGTGCACGTATACTTCGCGGTTCGTCCGGAGAAATTGGACATCACAAAATCAATGATATTCGGCTCAATGAGGCGTGAGTTCTATTTGACGCACTACGATCCGCAGCGTTGGAGAGTCGAAGCTTCAGGCTCACCATCGAGATCCGAGGGAGACTAAGAGATGCTGGCCGAGGTCCGGGAGCGATGTGACGTTATCGAAGAGTGCTACGAGTTCATGCTGGCTTACGCCGCGCAGGGACTCCCGAGTGACAAAAGCAGCCGGTCCGGTGGACAAATCCGAGAATTCATGCGGCGCGCTGTCAAAGCGCTGGCCGGGCTGGCAGAGACCTGTTTGATGGCCGTGAAATACGAAGGGCTTGAGCCGGCGGAACGATACGAGGCGTTCTTTGCGGTCCTCGACCGCGACGCACGCGACTCGCTTGCTGCCATGGAGTTGGTGCTAGCCCAACCGGCTATCAGCTCTCAGTTGATCGACAACCTGAACGCTTCGATCCACCTCCGCGCAATGCTCACAGATCTGTTTCTGGTTGGCGAGATCCTCAGCGCTCATTGCGTCCAAGGTACAGCGCAGGCGAAGTCGGTTGGCTCCCTTTCAAGCGGCGAACCTCCTCGTTGACCTTCAGTGGCCCCGATAGTCTGCTCCGACATAAGCCCGTTTCGTTCTCCCTGCGGCCCTTACTCGAGTGATGCTCGTGATACTGCCTGTCACCGGCTCGACACTGTAGACGTCTACCGGACACTGTTCCGATGCATTAAAGCCATTGTCATTTGAAACCTCAGCGTTTACGCAGAGTCCAGCCGCGCGGATTTGGCATGAGAATTGCTTTTCTCATGTGCGTATAGCCGTCGAAGTCCGCTGCTGCAATGATTTCCAATTGCCTGGCGTTCTGGATCTGGCGAAGGGAGCTTCAAATGTTAAGACTTTTTATGGAACCGACGCACGGAATCACCGCAACGTGCCTGCTGAGCTTAGCCTTTCTAGGCGGATGCGGTAGCGTTAAGCCGACAAGTCAGGATACCGAGACCAACGCGGGAGGCCAGACGTCAGTTGCGCCCGCAGGCAAAGCTGTCGCGAAACAGAACAAGGCATTAGTTCGTTTCCTTAATGCCGCTCCTGGTACAACACGTTATGACCTATGGTTTGAAGATTCCAAAACCTACACCAGCGTCAAATACCAGCGCCTGACTCCGTATGACGAACTGCCTGCAACGCGCGGTGAATTCCGGCTGCGAGCGTCCGGGTGGGATGACACCGAGCCGGTAGCCACTCAAACGGGACGTTTGGACAGCGGTGAACGGTACACGGTTGTCGCTCTCCGTGATGCCGAAGGAAATATGGCTCTGGAATTACTTGCTGATAATTTGACGCCGCCTTCAGAAGGTAAAGCCAAGGTGCGAGTGATTAATGCGGCGCCTAACTTCGGCGAAGCGGACGTCATTCGTCAGAATGATAATAAGCTATTGTTTAAGGGCGTAAACGTCGATACAGCTACGCACTATGAGGACGTAGATGCCTCGACGACAACGCTGGAGGTCCGGGAGAAAGGACGGCAGAGGCCTGCTCTGCTGATATCCAATGTCAATCTAGAAGCGGGCAAGATGTATACCATTGTAATGGCCGGCGGTACTGCACACACGCCCCTCCAGGCGATACCAATTGAGGACGAGTTGACTCAGAGTGTAAGCTTGGGATTCTGACCTGCAGTTGTCCTACGAGTATCTTGTTGCTTTGGCCAGGCGAGGTGGAAGTCGTCTGGCCAGTCGAGCAGCGGTATCGCTACTCCATTAATATTCTCGATTCACCTATCCTCGACTTCGTTGAAGACCTTCCCCTTCCGTTGCCTCGAACAAGCGGACCGCCCTGAAGTGATCCTTCGGACCCCGCCGAGGAGCTTTCAAGACATTCTGGCAACATAGGTTCACGACCGGTGCACCGACGACAAGCTCCGCGTGTGCGTGACCGACTTCTCGTCGACACCCGTGTCACTCTCGCATCAAAACAAGACTCGCACGCAGACGAACGGGCGGCGCTGCAAGGCGTCTCAGCAGGCGTAGATGCTGCGCAGTCAACTGTTTCGGCAGGCGAGCCGTTATCGGCAATCGGCGCCGGCTCTTGGCCGCTCGATTGCAGAATACGCAGGCGGATGTTCGACGAAAAACACATTGAAAGACGATTGAAGGGAGAAACTCATGAACGTACAACGTAAGATATTCGCTTCCATTGGGATCGCGCTACTGTGTGCGGCTGCATCATTCGCACAGCAGGTGAAGACAGACTACGATCGCAGCGCAGATTTCAACCAGTACAAAACGTACTCCTGGGAAAAAGTCCAAACACAAGACGCGCTATGGGTCGACAGGATCAAAGAAGCCGTCAACGCCGCCCTGACAGCGAAAGGCTGGACGCTGGTGGAATCGGGCGGTAATGTCGCAATCGTAGCGATTGAGATGACTCACAATCAACGGACTCTCAACACCTTCTACGACGGCTTTGGAGGCGGCTGGCGATGGGGAGGTGGATTCGGAAACGCAACTACAACCGTTGACAACTACAAGGTCGGTACTCTCGTTGTCGATCTGTTCGACGCGAACTCGAAGAAGCTCATCTGGCGTGGATCGTCGAGTGACACCCTTTCAGACAAGTCCGATAAGAACATCAAGGCTCTTGACAAGGGAGTGCAGAAGATGTTCGATCATTTTCCTCCGGACGTGAAAAAGTGAGCGCGGCCAGATGCATGTTTTAGCCGCGATCATGCAGATAGCTAACCGGAGTTCTCTATGTGGATAGTTCGGCTAGCTCTTCGCCGCCCCTATACATTCATCGTGATGGCGCTCTTGATCGCCATCCTCGGTGGAATGGCAATCCTGACCACGCCAACGGATGTTTTTCCTTATATCAATATTCCGGTCGCTGGTGTGATCTGGTCCTATTCGGGCATGAGTCCGGATGACATGGCAAAGCGAGTGCTGTTGATCTCCGAGCGAGCCATGACCACTACGGTCAACAGTATCCAGCATATTGAATCAACGGCTTACAACGGTGTCGGCCTTATCCGCGTTTACCTGCAACCCGGGGCAAACACGGATCTGGCCATATCCCAGATTGTGGCCGTCAATCAGACTATTCTTCGTACGCTGCCGCCGGGAATCTTCCCTCCACTGGTGGTCCAGTATGATGCGTCAAGCGTTCCGATACTTCAGTTGGGCCTCAGCAGCAACACGCTTACGGAGCAAGAACTCTACGATTACGGGCAGAACTTTATTCGCACTCGTCTTTCGACGGTGCCGGGAATCTCGGTGCCCTTACCTTACGGCGGAAAGGTCAGGGGCGTCATGGTCGACCTGAATCCTGGCGCGCTATTTGGTAAGGGTCTCTCAGCGACCGACGTTTCGAATGCGCTCAATCTTCAGAATCTCATTCTCCCAACGGGGACGGTAAAAGTGGGAACGCGCGAGTACTTGATACAGCTAAACAGCAGCCCGGAACTTATATCGGCCCTCGACAACGTGCCGATCAAGACCGTAAACGGCGCGCCCATTTACATGCGAGATGTCGCCCAGGTAAGGGACGGATATCAGGTCCAGACGAACATCGTCCGGACGGACGGCAAGCGGTCAGCGCTGCTGACGGTATTGAGACACGGCGGCGCTTCCACTTTGGAAGTTGTCGATGGGGTGAAGAAACTGTTACCCGCAGTGGAGGCAACACTGCCGCCCGCTCTTCGAATTAGTCCCCTGTTCGATCAGTCCATCTTCGTCCGTGCATCGGTCAGCGGGGTTGTACGGGAAGCGACGATTGCCGCGGTCTTGACCGGGCTCATGATTCTGTTGTTCCTAGGGAGCTGGCGCAGTACGTTGATTGTCTGTCTCTCGATCCCCCTTTCCATTCTCACTTCCCTCATCGTTTTGAGTTTGCTGGGGCAGACCATCAACGTAATGACGCTGGGCGGTTTGGCCCTGGCTGTCGGAATTCTGGTTGACGACGCAACGGTAGAGATCGAGAATGTGCATCGCAACATGGGTATGAAAGGGAAGTCCCTGGTGCGCGCGATCTTAGACGGCGCGCAGCAGATTGCAGTGCCTGCGTTCGTATCGACGTTGTGCATCTGCATCGTGTTCGTCCCGGTGCTCATGCTCTCGGGTGCTGCGAAATACTTGTTTACGCCTCTCGCCATGGCTGTCGTCTTCGCCATGTTGACTTCATATCTGTTGACCCGGACGGTTGTGCCGACGCTGGTCCACTATCTTCTCCCAGTGGAGATTCCGCTGTATCAGGAGGGTGATGAGGCGAGCAGCGCCGCAAAAGCAGCAGGACCGATCTGGCGGATTCACCAGGCGTTCGACCGGTATTTCGAGAAGCTGCGCGACGCCTATCATGGGTTCCTCGAGTGGGTGCTGGAAAATCGCGCAGCGGTTGGAGGCGCCTTTGCCATTTTCGCATTCTCGTCGTTGGGGCTGGTGCTATTTGTCGGGAGAGACTTTTTCCCCTATGTGGATTCGGGCCAAATGCGTTTGCACGTGCGTTGTCCTTCGGGAACTCGGATCGAAGAGGCCGAACGGATTTTCGGCGCCGTGGAAGAAGAAATCCGTCGTGTCGTCCCTCCTCAGGAACTCGACACGATCCTTGACAATATCGGCCTCCCGAATTCGGGCATCAACCTCGCTTTCAGCGATAGCGCCACCAGTGGATCAGGCGATGGGGAAATTCTCGTCTCACTCAAGCCCACCCACCACCCGACGATCGATTACACGAGGCAGTTGCGGAGCACGCTGGCAGAGCGATTTCCCTCCGAGACTTTCTTTTTTCAAGCGGCGGACATTACCAGCCAGATCCTGAATTTCGGCCTGCCCGCGCCGATCGACGTTCAAGTGACAGGCAATGACGCTACCGGGAACTATCAAATCGCGACACAGTTGCGGGATCAAATCGCCCGATTACCGGGAGCAGTGGATACATTTATCCGACAGCAGGTCGACTATCCGACGGTAAAGGTAAATGTCGACCGGATCAAAGCGGACGAGTCGGGACTCACGCAGAGAGACGTCGCCGATAGCCTGCTGATTTCGCTTTCCTCAAGCGGTCAGGTCGCGCCAAATCAATGGCTCAATCCGCAAAACGGCGTGAACTATAACGTTGCTGTACAAACGCCACAGTTCGCTGTGCCGACGTTCGACGCTATGCAGCGTACGCCAATCACGGCCCTCGCTGGCGGCCGGACGACCCAACTCCTGGACAATCTGGCCAGCCTGCAGCGGACCACGTCGGCGGAAATCGAGAGCCACTACGATGTGCAGCCCGTCATTGACGTGTATGCAAGCCCTGACCGTCGCGACCTGGGTGGCTTCGCCGTCGACGTGAACCGCATCATCGACAAGGTGCGCCAGAGCCTGCCTCCAGGCACAACTATTGAGCTGCGCGGGCAGGTGGATACCATGCAGAGCTCGTTTACCCGTCTGGGTCTTGGCATGGTCTTCGCCATCCTCCTGGTCTACTTGCTGATGGCCGTCAATTTTCAGTCGTGGCTTGATCCGTTCATTATTCTCACGGCTCTGCCCGGAGCCATGGCTGGCATGCTGTGGATGCTCTACCTGACTCGTACCACGCTGAGCGTTCCCGCTTTGATGGGCGCAATTATGGGCATCGGTGTAGCCACGGCTAACAGCATCCTCCTCGTGACGTTCGCCAACGATGAGCGAGAGCAGGGCAAGAACGCGATGGAGGCAGCCCTGTCGGCGGGGTTCACCCGAATCCGGCCCGTGATCATGACCGCTCTCGCCATGATCATTGGCATGGTTCCGATGGCATTGGGGATGGGCGATGGAGGTGAGCAGAATGCGCCTTTGGGCCGGGCCGTCATCGGCAATCTGTTGCTGGCCACGCCCACGACGCTGTTCTTCGTCCCAATCATGTATAGCTGGCTGCGCAAGAAGGCGCCGGTGAACCTCGACGCGCAGATTGCTACAGAAGCCGGTGAAACAACAGCTGGGCCTGGCGGGAAGGATTAAGGGTTACACGAAATGTTCGGTCACACCGGAAGTTCGCAAAAACGTCTGGTCATGGCGGTGCTGGTGCTTGGAGTGCTGGTAGCGGCGGCTCTTCTCGCTGGGTATCTTCCACGGAGAAATACTACACAGCAGCTCGACAGCGCGGCGGCTAAGCTACGAAACACGCCACTCATTGTCAACGCGGCGAAAGTCACGCGCGCGCCAAATCTGACTGACGTATCGTTTCCAGGCAGCATCACACCGATCACGGAAGCATACATGTACGCACGCGCCGCCGGGTACTTGAAGCGGCGATATGTTGACATTGGGGACCGAGTTTCTGCGGGACAATTGCTGGCTGAAATCGACGCTCCCGACCTCGACCAACAAGTGACGCAAGCACAGGCTGCGCTGTCGCAGGCTGAAGGGCAGCTCGGTCAGGCGGAGGCTACACTCCAGCAACTGATAGCGACCCGGGATCTTGCCGCTGTGACATGGCAGAGGTACCAAGTTCTAACTAAGACCGGCGCAGTGTCGCGTCAGGCTGGTGATACGCAGATGACGGCCGCGAAAACGGCCGAAGCCAATGTGACGGCCGGCGAGAAGAACGTCGTAGCGGCAAGAGATTTCGTTCGCGCTAGCAAAGCCACATTGGATAGACTCGTCACGCTTCAGGGATATGAAAAGGTCACTTCGCCGTTCGCTGGGGTCGTAACGGCGAGGAACGTTGATATTGGCGCGCTTATCTCGGCTACGGGTTCGACTCAAGGACCCACCCGGCCAAGCCCTGCAGCCCCCTCCGATGTTCCCAGCAGTGGCGAGATCTTTCGCGTCGCCCAGATCGGCAGGTTGCGCGTTCTCGTGTCGCTGCCCCAAAGTGAGGCGGCGGGCATCCATGTTGGACAGCCAGCCAGCGTCAGTGTCGAGGAACTTCCGAATCGACTATTCCCGGGCCAAATCACCCGCACTTCGAATGCCCTGGATGCCGCATCGAGAACACTTCTCACTGAGGTGCAAGTCGCCAACCCCACGGGAGTTTTACTTCCAGGGATGTACACAACGGTTCGATTCGCCACGAACCGGGAGGTCCCGCCTTTCCTGGTTCCCGACGCCTCGCTGGTGGTAGAGGCAGACGGAACAACCTTGGCCGTGCTACGGCCCCTTAGCCAACAGGACTCGGAGAAAGCCGCCTCGAAGGGAGTGGATAAGACAGTGTTGGCTCGTGCACGAATCGTTCATTTCCAGAAGGTGCAGCCAGGCAGGGACTATGGCACGACGCTCGAGATTCTAGACGGTCTGCATGATGGTGAATACGTCGTGGTCGACCCCGGCGATGCCGTGAAGGAGGGCGCCATCGTGCAGATGGCAGAATCTGCAGCGGCCTCCAATTCCAAAGAAGCGCGGGGATCGAGCAAATAGGCCATGAGGTTTCTTGTCCATGTGGCGCTGCTGTCGGTCTTTGCTCCGGGATTTGTCCTCGCACAAGACTCGCGTGAAGCGTTGAACGATCGAACGCCGCAAGTCCGACCTTCAGATGGCACCTTCTTCAGCCGGTTGGGCAACTCCTATAGAGCTCCGGAGGTGTCGCCAGTGAACCTACAGAATTCCCAGCGGATCTTGGACCTGATGCGCGCCGGACAACTCTATTTATCGTTGGACGATGCCATTGCACTTGCACTCGAAAACAACCTGGACATCGAACTGGAACGGTTCCTGCCGAAGATTGCGGACACGGACGTACTGCGAGCGGCCGGAGGTGGACTGCTCCGCGGGTTGAGTCTGCTGGTAAATGAACCGCCTCCCGGTATTGGCGGCCCGAACGGGCCCCTATTGACGAACCTCACATCTGGCTCCGCGCCCACGCCCATCGTCAACACGAACTTTTCGGATATTGCGCTGATAAGCCAACAGCAGAACAATCTGTCGGTAACTGGGGCGATTCCAATGTCAAATGGACCTGCCATCCCTCGGTACGATCCGATCGTGGCTGGCCTGGTGAACGGGCAGCACTTGACAACTCCCGAATACAGTACTCTTACCACTGGTTCTAACTGGTTAGCCGAGAACAACGTAAACGGCAGCGCCGGGATGAACGTAGGTCTCTCGCCCGGAACTCAACTCAGCGTAAACTTCGACAATAGCTGGTATTCCACTAACGCCACTCGCTACACTTACAATCCGTTCGTCAACTCGGGCCTCGGCTTCACGATCACGCAGCCACTGCTACAGGGCTTTGGCGTGAAGTTGAACAAGAGGTACATCCGCATCGCCCGGAACAGCCAGAAAGTCGCCGACCTTGTTTTTCGACAGCAGGTTATGGACACCGTAGCCGGTATCGCGCGCCTCTATACAGATCTTGTCAGCTTGAACGAAGACGTCAAGGTAAAGCAGGAAGCCCTTCGTCTCGCGCAGCGGCTTTATGAAGACAACAGAAATCAAGTTGAACAGGGCACCCAGGCGCCCATCGAACAGACCAGGGCAAACGCTGCAGTCGCCGTAAGCAGACAGGCACTTATTACCGCCGAAGGTCTGGTGCGGCAGCAGGAATTGATTGTGAAGACGGCAACTACCCGTGGAGGACTCGCGAACCCCCAAGTGCTCGCGGCCCATATTGTTCCCACAGGCACGCTCGCTGTTCCTGAACAGGAACCAGCCCAGTCGCTACCAGACCTGGTAAGCGAGGCGCTACAAAAACGTCCGGATCTGGCTGGCGCCGGTCTTCAAGTTGATAATTCGGAAATTAGTTTGAAGGGTTCACTTAACGCGCTGAAACCACAACTGAACCTGGTGGGAACCGTTCAAAACAGTGGCATGGCCGGCGATTTGAATCCTCTCGCCGGCCCGCTGCCCGGAAGCTTGAATCCCGGCGGCTATGGCACGGCGCTGGGACAGGTCTTTCGACGCGACTACCCTTCCTACGGTGTTGGGTTGCAATTAACTTTGCCTTTGCGGAATCGTGTCGCCCAAGCGGATGCTGTGCGCGACGAATTGCAGGTCAGGCAAGCTCAAGTGCGCCGCCAGCAGTTACAGGATCAAGTCCGCCTAGAGGTCGCCGATGCTGAGGAGTCTTTGCGGCAGGCGCGTGCTGCCTACGAAGCGGCGGTAGAGGCGCGGCGGCTTCAGGAGCAGTCCGTCAGTGTAGAACAGCAGACGTTCACCGTCGGGCTCTCCACAAATCTGATGGTAATTCAATATCAGAATTACCTCGCACAAGCCCGCTCGACGGAGGTCGCCTCCAAAGGCGCCTACATCAAGGCGAGGATTGCCCTCGAGCGGGCTATTGGCACAATTTTGGACGAGAATCACGTTGCCATCGACGAAGCTTATCGTGGCAGCGTGGCCCGCCCCCCAGGTGCGCTCCCGGAGCCTGCCAGATAGAGGTTCTGAAGCGCACCTAACAACTAAGCATGCAGGAGATATTCACAATGAGAGTTCTTCAGCAGGGTATGGCACTTTTGCTTTCCTGGTGCCTACTTTTCGTCGGCGTCCGAGACGGGTTCGCCTATCAGACCGACGCATCCATTTCGCAGACGCCGCTTCAGGCTGCGCAACAGAGTTCGGAACAACTGCAGCAACTCATAGCGCCCATCGCAATGAAAAGGATCTCGGCGAAAACACTTCGGCGCTCGCCAGTGCGATGACAGGGTTTCACAAGGACGCGACCTGGCGCGCCGCCGATCAATAGAACGATGCGTAATTTCGATAGCCTCTCCGAGCGTGACATTCTCGCTCTAGCTATATCGCTTGAAGAAGAAGACGAGCGGATCTATGCCGATTTCGCCGAAGGCCTCCGCCAGGACTTTCCGGCTTCGGCGCAGGTCTTCGACGGCATGCGGGCCGAGGAATCGGGCCACCGGCGGCGTCTCATCGAGCTGTTTCGCGAGAAGTTTGGCGACCACATACCGCTCTTTCGCCGGCACGACGTGAGAGGCTTCGTGCACCGAAGGCCGGTCTGGTTAGTACGGCCCCTCGGGCTGGAAACGGTCCGGAACCAGGCAAGCGCGATGGAAGTGGAAGCACGCCGCTTCTACGAAAAGGCAGCCGCTCGAGCGGTGGATGCCCGCCTGCGGCAGTTGCTCGATGACCTGGCTCAGGAGGAGCGCTCGCACCAGGATCGGGCTGAAGAACTGGAAAAGGACAAGCTGGGGCCGGACGTCAAACACCAAGAGGATGAGGCAAACCGTCGCCTGTTTGTTTTGCAGATCGTTCAACCCGGCTTAGCAGGACTGATGGATGGCTCGGTGTCTACACTCGCGCCGGTGTTCGCCGCGGCGGTCGCGACACATAACAGTTGGAATGCATTCGTGGTCGGGCTGGCGGCATCAATCGGCGCCGGTATCAGCATGGGTTTTGCCGAGGCCCTGTCCGACGACGGCAGCCTCACCGGGCGCGGTCATCCCTGGGTGCGGGGATTCATTTGCGGTCTCATGACTGCGCTTGGCGGGATCGGCCACACACTACCATTCCTCATTCCAGATTTCAGACTGGCGATGACCGCCGCCATGCTGGTCGTTGTAATCGAACTGGGTATCATCTCTTGGGTCCGGCATCGCTATATGGAGACGCCGACCCTTTCCGCAGCTATGCAAGTAGGATTGGGCGGAGTCCTGGTATTCCTTACCGGTGTCCTGATCGGCAGTGCGTGATGTCGCCTTGCCGTCACTTGCCAGCATTTCGACTTCGTTTTATCGACAGCAAGTTCTTGATAATTCTTCACACCCAACCTTTTCAATGATGTGCCGGCGTCTGGCAGTAGGTCATCCAAATGCGTTCTCAGTAAGTGATAACGGTGGGCCAGACGCCACCGCGTCCTAATCAATGAAAGAGAGGAAGAGAAAAATGAACATCAGATTCAACGCACTTTGGATGAGCGCTTCTTTAGCGCTGATGGGTTCTATGATCACGCCGGCGATCGCGGACGAGTGGAACAAGGAAACCAGGATCGAGTTCAGCACGCCGGTGGAAGTTCCCGGGAAAGTACTCGATGCCGGGAAATACGTATTCAAGCTCGCTGATAGCGATTCGGATCGCAATATTGTGGAGATCTTCTCCGAGGATGCAAGCGGCGCCCAAAAACTCGTGACGACCGTTCCGGCGATTCCCGCCTACCGCACGGCCACGCCGGACGAGCCGATCGTCAAGTTTGAGGAGCGGAGCTCGGGTAGTCCCGAGGCAATTCACAGCTGGTTTTATCCTGGAGACAACACTGGCTGGGAGTTCGTCTATCCCAAACGGCAAACTTTGGAGACAAGCGCGAATATGACTCCGGCTTCGGCTGCGGTAGCCACTTCTGCTGCCCCGAGTCTGCCCCCGGCGCCTGAGGTTCAAGAACAAAAGCAGGCCCCGGAAGCGGCCGCGGTGGAAGAGGAAGTAATGGTCGCGCAGGACGACGCCCTTGTCCCGCCGCCCTCACAGGACGCTGATACGCAGAACAGCGCCGACCGGTTTCTCCCCCAGACCGCTGGGTATTCCGGCCTGGAATTCATGACTGGCCTCTTCATGTTAGGGGGTGGCATCGCAGCCTTATTCGCCTCGCGTCGAAAGTCTCTAGCTTGAACCGAGGTGTCCATGCGACAGCGGGGATTGTTAATTTGGCTCGGCAGCGCCCTCATCGTTGGGGGCGCTGTTGTCTTGGCGTGGTACTCATGGACGTTGTACCAGCGAGGGGCAGCGCAGCGGCTTGCGAAGGAATGGCTGAGGCGAACGCCGGCAATCTCTCGCCCCACGCCAGCGCCACCAGTGCGCCGCGGCGACGTGATCGGCGAGCTCGATATTCCGCGGCTGCGATTGTCAGTGATGGTCTTCGAAGGCGATGACGCCGGAATCCTGAGCCAAGGGGCGGGACATATTCCGTGGACACCGCTTCCGGCCGGCAGCGGCAACATCGGAATCGCCGCGCATCGCGATACCTACTTCCGCCCGCTGCGCCTCATCCATGCGAACGACGTCATTGCCTTGAAGACTCCGGCGGGCACATCGCGGTTCACGGTCACGCAAACGGAGATAGTACAGCCTTCCGCTATTGGCGTGCTGTCGCGTGCCCCCGGGCGCGACCTGACACTGGTGACCTGCTATCCGTTCTTTTTTGTGGGGAGCGCGCCGGAAAGGTTCATCGTGCACGCGCGGAAGATTGGGTGACGCAATAGCGACACGTGACGAACTCTCGACTCGGTCGCCGCTGGTTTGCCCATAAGACCCAGGACTGTCCATATATGGCCCCGAGAGTGCATTTCCAGGATTGACGGTCACTCAGATGACGATTCTCATCAATGGTTCCCCCATCGACGCCTCGGTTGGAGAGCGTCTCATCGACGTGATCGGCAGCGCCGGGGTCGAGCTTCCCCACGTCTGCTATCACCCGCAGCTCGGCCCCATCCAAACCTGCGACACATGCCTCGTGGAGCTCAATGGTGAACTGGTGCGCGCTTGTGCGACCGCCGTCTCCGAGGACATGTCCGTACGAACCACGACGGAACGGGCACAGTCCGCGCGAAGGGAAGCCTTCGACCGCATTCTGAGCAACCACCTCCTGTATTGCACCGTCTGCGACAACAACAACGGCAACTGCACGGTGCACAACACCACGAAGATGCTGGGCGTCGAGCACCAGAGTATTCCGTTCAAAACCAAACCCTACGAAGTCGATAACACCAACCCGTTCTACCGTTACGATCCCAATCAGTGCATTCTGTGCGGCCGCTGCGTCGAAGCCTGCCAGAATCTCGAGGTCAACGAAACTCTGTCCATCCGCTGGGAGGATCCCCATCCGCGAGTTCTGTGGGATGAAGGAGCGACGATCGGGGAATCCAGCTGCGTTTCCTGCGGCCACTGCGTGACGGTCTGTCCCTGCAACGCTCTTATGGAAAAATCCATGCTCCATCACGCCGGTTTCATGACTGGCCTGTCAAAACCCGCGATCGACGGCATGATCGACATCGTAAAAGGCCTCGAGCGCGAGACCGGCTATACAGCGATTCTCAAGGTCTCGGAAGTCGAGGCGAAGATGCGTGAAACCCGCATCCGCCGCACCAAGACTGTGTGCACGTATTGCGGTGTCGGCTGCAGCTTCGATGTTTGGACGAAGGACCGCCAAATTCTGAAGGTGGAGCCGGCGGACGGCCCTGCGAACGGCGTTTCCACCTGTATTAAGGGCAAATTCGCCTGGGACTTCATTAACAGCCAGGACCGGCTCACCACCCCGCTGATCCGCGAGGGCGACCGCTTCCGCGAGTCTAGTTGGGATGAGGCGCTGGACCTTGTTGCGACACGCCTCGCGGAAATTAAAGCGAAGAATGGTGCGGACGCTCTCGGCTTTATTAGCTCTTCCAAGTGCACCAACGAGGAGAGCTATCTCATGCAGAAGCTGGCTCGAGCCGTGATCGGCACCAACAACGTGGACAACTGCTCGCGGTACTGCCAGGCTCCGGCCACGGCTGGCCTGTTCCGAACCGTGGGTTACGGCGGGGATTCCGGCTCGATCGGGGACATCGAAAAGGCCGATCTGGTCCTGATCGTCGGGAGCAACACGGCGGAGAGCCATCCCGTGCTGGCCACCCGGGTCAAGCGAGCGCACAAGCTGCACGGTCAGAAGCTGATCGTCTCGGATCTGCGGCAACACGAGATGGCACGGCGCGCCGATGTCTTCCTTCATCCACGCGCAGGCACGGATATGGTCTGGCTTTCGGCCATCAGCCGCTACCTGCTCGACAACGGCCTTGCGCACACTGCCTTCCTGGATAACTGGGTTAATGACCTCGACGCATATCGAAAGAGCCTGGAGCCGTTCACGCTGGAGTTCGCATCGCGTACCTGCGGCCTCCCTGTGGAAACTTTGAACCAGGTAGCGCAGCTGATCGCCGGTGCGGAGCGTGTCTGTATTCTTTGGGCCATGGGCGTGACGCAACACAGCAACGGCTCCGACACCTCAACTGCGATATCCAATCTCTTGCTCGTGACCGGCAATTATATGCGGCCGGGCACAGGCGCGTACCCGCTGCGCGGGCACAACAATGTGCAGGGCGCAAGCGACCACGGAGCGATGCCGAACTTCCTGCCCGGCTATCAGTCCGTCGATGATCCCGAAGTACGGCACAGGTTCGAGCACGACTGGAACGTCTTGCTGCCATCCACCAAGGGCCTGGACAATCACGAAATGGTCGATGCCATTCACCAGGGCAAGTTGAAGGCGATGTACCTGTTCGGTGAAGAGATGAGCTTAGTCGATTCGAATGCCAATTATGTCAGCGCTGCTTTCAGCAAACTTGGATTTTTCGTGGTGCAGGATATCTTTTTCAGCGCGACCTGTAAGTTCGCTGACGTGGTTCTTCCGGCCTGTCCGAGCCTGGAAAAAGAGGGTACCTTCACCAGCACGGAAAGGCGTGTCCAACGGCTGTACCAGGTTTTCGAACCGATCGAAGGCAGCCGGCCGGACTGGCAGATCGTGCAGCAAATAGCGAATCGGCTTGGCGCGTCGTGGAAGTACCAGCATCCTTCCGAAGTTATGGACGAAATCGCGTCTCTTACGCCGATGTTCGCCGGTGTAAACTACCGGCGCCTGGAAGGGTACAAGAGTCTCCAGTGGCCCGTCACCGCGGATGGCGCCGATGAGCCGCTGCTGTATACGAAACGATTCAACTTTCCGGACGCCAAAGCCCAATTGTTTCCGCTCCTGTGGAGGGAGGCGCCCGAACAGCCCGACGCCGAGTTCGATCTGCATTTGAACAACGGTAGGCTGCTCGAGCACTTCCACGAAGGCAACCTGACCTATCGGAGCCCAGGCATCAAGGAAAAAACGCCGGACACGTTCGTCGAGGTCTCGCCGGAGCTTGCGAAAGAGCGCGGCATCCAAAGCGGAAGCCTGGTCCAACTGACCTCGCGGCGCGGGTGGCTGCGGGTTCGGGCGGTGGTCACGGATCGGGTCCATAACGGAGAGCTCTACATGCCCATGAACTCCAGCGAGAGTCCGGTCAATGTTTTGACCGGCAGCCACACCGACCCGGTGACGCATACCCCCGCCTATAAAGAGACCGCAGTAAAGCTGCAGGTACTGAGCGAAAAGGGAGAGAACCCACTGCCCCGAACCAATTCCCGCTTCGGACACCCAACGCCCCAGCGCGGCGTTGAAGTAGAGCGGAAGTGGAAGCGTCCAGACTACAGGATGCCAGGCACCGGCCTGGTTAACATCCGAACCAAGTAACGAGGAGGCGAAAGATGGCTCAACCGATTGCTTTTCATGCACCCGCGAAGGCGGTGCCGGCGAATATGGAACGGCTGCAAAACGCTCCCACGGAACACGCCGAGGCCCTCCTCTCGGCTTACGAGCTGTTGCAGCTTCTGCACGACCGGGGCGTGCTGAATCTGTTTCGCGGCTTGGTGGACGGCGGCGATCAGTTGATCGGCACCATCGCCGCCGCTGTGGACACTCCGGAATCGATTCGCGCTATTCGCAACTTTCTCCTGCTGACGAAGTTTTTCGCGAACATCCCTCCGGATGTCCTGACCAGCCTGGCCGACACCGTCAACGCCGGAGCCAAAAGGGAAAAGGCCCAGAAAGCTCCCGGGCTGCTGCGCTTGTTATGGCGGCTCCGTAGTGAGGACAGCCGTCACGCCGCATCAGTCGCTCTCGATCTTGTCGAGGGTTTGGGTAAGGGGCTATGACACCGGCCACCGTCCGAGTGCCTATCGGCAAAGTCGATGGCCGCATCACGCGATGGCGCGAGGACATCCTCGCCGTCGAAGAGCCGCTCGAGATTCGCGTAGGCTCCAAGGAGCCTCTCCGTCACTATGCGAACGCCGGGCCATGATTTCGAGCGTTGCGGGCGTTTCGTTGGATGGAACGGTCGTCAGCCACGACGGCAGCGAGGACCGCAAACTCTATGGGCATGAGGTTCACAACCAAGCTGTACTGACGGGTGAAGTGCCTGCGCCCGCGGCCGCTCGAGCGCTGATCGCCGAATTGGACCGCTATTCGCCGGCGAAGCACTAGCCAATGTGCCGTGGACGCGCCGGGCAACCGCGCCAAGATCCGTGTCGGCAAAACGTCAACCCTGGCGTTCTGTCGACACATCCGGTAGCGCGGTTGTAAGAGGCGGTCGTCCGCTTGAGGAAAGCAATAGACTCCCCCGGTATCAACGGTTGGCAAGGCGAGTGCAGTTTCTCGGATTGAACAGCGATTTCTTCAAGAGCGCTGAATGGGAGAACGGATGCTACCAAATGAAAAGATCACTTCGGGCAGCCGGCTGGGATTTATTGGACTCGGATACCTGGGCTCACGCATCGCGCGACGCTTGGTCGCGGCCGGGTTCCCGATGGTCGTCTACGATCGCGATCGCACAAAAGCCACGGGGCTAGCTGCCATTGGCGCTGAAGTTGCCAAAGATCCCGGAACCCTGGCTGGCGAAGTTGACGTCGTGTTGTCCTGCCTGTTAGACGGCGCCGCGGTGGAGACAGTCTACCTGGGAACAGGCAAGGTTCTACGCAACGCCAGGCCCGGTACCCGGATTATCGAGCTAAGTACGATCGCTCCGGCGACCTCGCGGCAGTTATACCAAGCCGCACGGGAGTTTGGGATTTCCATGCTCGATGTGGCGGTCTCGGGCAGCACCGCCTCCGCCGAAGCTGGGGCGCTGACACTATTCGGCGGTGGCGAGCGCGAAGTCTTTGCAGCGGCGGAGCCGATTGTTGCCGCTATTGCGAAGCAGTGGTTTTACATGGGGCCCAGCGGCTCCGGTGTGGCCATGAAGCTGGTGGTGAACACGCTTTTGGGCGTAGGCATGCAAGCAGTCGCTGAAGCGGTCGCGTTAGGCTCGAGGCTGAACCTGCCGCGCGATCTTCTCTTTGACACACTAGCCAAGACGGCTGTCGTCGCTCCGGCGCATACCGGCAAATTGGCTACCGCCAAAAAGCACAACTACGCGCCACAATTTCCGGTTCGTCTCATGCGCAAGGATTTTGGACTCGTTTTGGATGCGGCCACGCAGTTTGGACTTTCGATGCCCGCGACCGAAGCGGCCGCAGCAATCAATTCCGAAGAAGCCGCGTCCGGGAATGAGGAAGACTTTTCCGCCGTCATCCGGCGGATGGAACAACCGGCTGAAGTGGAAAACGTTGTGCCGCCGGCAGCTTAGTACCTAGGACATCTACTAATTTAGGAGACTTGAAATGACGTTACGAACGCTCGGACAGAGCAACTTGAGAATTACGCCAATTGGGATTGGAGCTTGGGCGATCGGCGGAGGAAAGTGGGAGTTCGCTTGGGGCGCGCAGGATGACAGCGAATCCATCGCTGCGATCCACGCGGGGCTGGACCACGGCATGAATTGGATCGATACCGCAGCCGTCTACGGGCTGGGGCATTCGGAGACGGTCGTCGGCCGCGCTATCAAGGGGCTTCGTACGCGTCCTTATGTCTTCACTAAGTGCAGCCTGGTCTGGGACGAATCAGGAAATATCTCGCACAATCTGCAGGCCGCTTCCATTCGCCGGGAAGCCGAGTCCAGTCTGAAGCGGCTGAACGTCGATACCGTCGACCTTTATCAAATCCACTGGCCGGCCTGGCGCGGCGGTCCGGAGAGTGCCTCGCCCGGATCGATTGAGGAGGCAGTTGGCGCGCTGGCGAAACTCAAGGCCGAGGGCAAGATCCGTCACATTGGGATCTCGAATTTCAATGCGCAGCAGATGCAGCGCGCGATAAGCGTAGCTCCCATAACTTCCCTCCAGCCGCCCTATTCGCTTCTTGCGACCGACGTCGAGTCCTCAATTCTTCCCTTCGCTTTGGGGCACAAGATCGGTGTTATCGTCTATTCCCCGATGGCCTCTGGACTGCTGAGCGGCGCCATGACGCGCGAACGGATCGCTGCGCTCCCCGAAGACGATTGGCGGAAACACAGCCCGAACTTCCAGGAACCGCGACTCTCTCAAAATCTACAGCTGGTCGAAAGGCTACGCGCGATAGGCCAACGCTACAACGCGACGCCCGGCGAGGTAGCCATCGCGTGGACCCTGAGGAATCCCGCAGTCACTGGCGCGATCATCGGCGTCCGCAGCGCCCAACAGGCACGCGGTATTGCCGGTGCCGCCGATCTCACACTCAGCGACAGCGACATGTTGGTCATCGAGCAAGTGCTTACACGGCAGGCAGCGTGAGCCGTGTTGATGCTTTGTCGATACGGCGGATGGCCTGATCGGCATGGTCAGGAAATACCGAGCGGATTAGCCGAGCGTATTACCGGCTGACCGCCCAAGATGGAGGAGCCTTGAAAACGCACTACGCATGGCTGGCTGCTACAGCAACAATGGTGCTGGTCGCGGCCGCAACAATACTTCGTTCCGCGGAGGGGGGCCGCACGGTTTATCAGGATCGCATTCCAGCCGCGGCCCGAAAGGAAATTAAGTCTGTCGAACTGGAGATTGACCGCATCGAGAGCGATTCACTCAATCGGGCGCGGTCGGCAAAATTGGACCGCTTTCAGCAAATCATGCTGCTCGGCAAGATCATCTTCTACGACAAGCAGCTTTCAGTAATGAGGAACGAGTCATGTAGCTTCTGCCACATGCCGGAAACCGGGTTCAGCGGACCGGTCAGCGCCCTCAACCAGACGACGGTGGCTTACCCCGGTTCTCTTCGGGCTCGTTTCAGCGGACGAAAGCCTCAATCTCATACCTACGCCAGTTTCTCGCCGGTTCTTCATTACAATTCGGAACAAGGTGATTTTGTCGGCGGCCAGTTCTGGGACATGCGAGCAACGGGGCTGCGCTTGAACAGTCCGCTTGCCGAGCAGGCACAAGGCCCTCCACTAGACCCGGTCGAGATGGGCTTGATCGACCCGGCGTGTATGGTGTATCGAATGTCCCAGCGGCCTTACCGTTCCATGGCGGAAAGACTTTGGGGCGCGCAAGCATTGGCGGTCCAGTGGCCTGACAATGCAAAGCAGGTGTGCGACGGTCCGGGCCCGGCGCCAGATGTGGATCCGTTGCCCCTTCATCTCGGAGTGATCGACCGAGGAGTTGCGCAAACAACGTTTGATCGAATCGCGGAAGCGATCGCGGCCTTCGAAAGTTCGCCTGAGGTGAATCCATTCTCTGCAAAGTACGACTATGTCATGGCCGCAAAAGCCGAGTTTACGCCCGAGGAAAAGGCCGGTTACGAATTATTTCGGAGCAAAGCGACGCACTGCAACGAATGCCACAGAGACGGAGGTCCGGGTGAGGAACCGCTGTTCACGGATTTCACTGCCTCCAACCTGGGCTTGCCGCGAAACCCGGACCTTCCTTTTTATAAGGAGACTACCGCGGATCATTTCGGCTATACGGCCAACTCGGACGGACTGAAATACCTGGATCCTGGGGTGGGCGGCTTCCTGGCCAGCCCGCAGAACCCCAATCGCGAGTGGGCGGCGATGGCCAAGTCTTTTCTCGGAAAGTACAAAACTCCTACGCTGCGGAATGTGGATAAGCGCCCGCGTCCCGACTTCGTGAAAGCCTACATGCACAATGGATACCTTAAGTCGCTCAAGGAGGTGGTCCATTTCTATAACACCCGCGACGCGCTGCCGAGGTGCAAGCCGGGAGATCCTGGCGAGAAGGTAACGTGCTGGCCGGCACCGGAGAATGCGGAGACGATCAATCGAAAACAACTTGGCGATTTGAAACTGACTGACAAGCAGGAGGACCTGTTGGTGGCATTTCTCAAGACACTCAATGACGGCTACTCGCAGGCGGAAAAGTAGGCTCAGCGCTTCACACAGAAAGTTCGGCGCCCGACGAGGACCTTCTCGCCGCTTCGGAACATCTGACCATTATGATTCGAGACGTATCCCAGGAAAATGGCAGGCCAATTCTGGACGGTTTGTATCAACAACTCCTGCGACGAGGCGTTCAATATTTCTTGCCCGCCAGTCACCTCGAGATGGCCGGTCACGTTCGGGAATCAACGCCGGAAATCGTTTTTCACGCGACGTCTCAGACCGGCTTAAGTTTTGAGTGGCTAGGAAGTAGATATGCGCTCACCAATCACAGGGAGTTCAGCGATCACGAACAGAGGATGGTTCGAAGCATCGGTAGGTTCCTTTCTACGCGATACGAGCTTTTGTTCGACCGCGAGATCGCCGCACAGAATATGCCGATCTTCGGCGGCCTGACTGAGGATCGCTATGTCTCTACATTTCTCGATGGAAGGGTTTTCGGTGACACCACGAGCGCGGCCACGCTTCCCGATCGCGTTTCGGAGGCCATCGAGGTCCTTCGAATCAGTGCGCTCAGCTCGTACGAGGACAAACGAATATCGACAGGCGCTTTGCTTTTTGGAACTCTGCCGGATGCGTGTCACAAGCTGCCGTCGCGACCCTCCGACGCACTCCCGTATTCGAGCGAACTGACCTCAATTCGCAGCTTTCACCGCATCTGCGACGGATTACGGACGATCGCACTGGTGGACGGAAGCGGCCTTATGGTTGAGCTGGTCGATGTGCAAGAGTGGACCCAGCCCTTCAGCGAAATGGAACTCCCGGTTCCCACCGCGCGGCGCTACCGAACCCATACCCAGGCCACCGTGTGTGGCGGACACATATGCCTGGTGCTGACTCCGAACGGCGAGATCAAAATTTTCGGCGAGGGCGTTCAGTTATTCAGTTTTTTCGACGGGCGTTGGCATCTTACTGACGCGATCTCGAAGTATGAAGCCTGGGAGGCCGCGATCGGGCGCAGAGATCTGGCCGCGCGATTGTTCTCGGCCGGACTCAACCTTGCCGAACACAGGCGCGGAGGCATGTTTGTGGTGCTCGAAGACCCGCGGCACGCCCGCCAAGTTGTGAACGGGGTCGATCTGCTGGAAACCGACCAGCGGGAGAGAGCAGGCGCCAAGAACCAGCTGCATTACCTGTTGCGAAAAACGCGAGCTACCGAGCTTTCGCCGGCTGTGCTTGAAAGCATTGCGCAGATCGATGGAAGCGTTGTGCTCGATCGCGATTCGAAGTTGCTGGCGTTCGGAGCGATTCTCCGGCACCGGTCGCCGGCGGACGAGAATGAGGAGATCGGCGAAGGGGGACGTACCGCAGCCGCCATCGGTGCATCACAATTCGGCGATGTATTGATGGTGAGCGAGGGCGGCCAGCTCTCGTTCTATCAGAAGGGTCATTGCGTCTGGACACTGTGAGTCAACACCGTCCGAAATCGTAAATCAGACGAGGATGCGGACATAGCCACCTAGGCCCTTCCCAACGCATGAGGATTTGTGTGCAGGAGGTATGTATCACCGCGAAAGTGCCACGCAGCTCGTTGCGTTGAAAGGCTGGCCGTTAAAGTGAACCCAGGCCCCGCATTGATAATTCTAAGCACGAGCGTTCGCGCCTGGTGAACTGTGCGGCCTGAGACATAGGTAACAGAACGTTCCGGAGACATGGGTTACACTTTTTCCCCGTAAGGGGGGCGGGTGGGATGCCATGGAAGGAAAGTTCTGTTATGGACGAACGCATACGTTTCGTGATTCGGCTCAAAGACGGCGAGAGCATGGCCGCGCTGTGCCGCGAGTTTCAGATTTCCCGCAAGACCGGCTACAAGATCTTCGAACGTTACGAGGAATGCGGACTGGAGGGGCTCACGGATCGTGCCAGGCGCCCCCATCGATACGCCAACCAAATGCCCGAGCAGATCGAAGCGGCCATCGTCGCGGCCAAGCGCGAGAAACCTCATTGGGGCGCCCGCAAGATCCGGGAGCGCCTCCTCAGACGGCTGCCAAGCGAAGTGAAAGTACCAGCTCGCAGCACCATTCACGCCATCCTGGACCGTCATGGATTAGTCGCTCGGGCCAGGCGATCGCGCACCCACACCGAAGGGACTCCGCTCTCCGAAGGTGCCAGCCCGAACGCGCTGTGGTGTGCTGATTACAAGGGAGAATTCATGCTCGGCGATCGGCGCTACTGTTATCCGCTCACTATCACCGATCATGCTTCGCGCTATCTGCTGCTGTGCGAAGCCATGCAATCGAACGCCGAAAAGACCGCTTTTACTGCCTTTGAGCGCCTTTTCAAAGAGCGCGGGCTGCCGCAGGCGATCCGCTCCGATAATGGCGTCCCCTTCGCTTCGCCCAACGGGCTCTTCAACCTTTCGCGGCTGTCGGTCTGGTGGTTGCGCCTGGGCATCAGCATCGAACGCATCCGGCCCGGTCATCCGCAGCAGAACGGACGTCACGAACGCATGCACTTGACGCTGAAGAAAGAAGCCACGCGACCAGCCGGCGCCAATCTGCTTCAACAGCAGGCCAAGTTCGATGTCTTCATCGAGGAGTTCAACAACGAGCGCCCGCACGAAGCACTAGACATGAAATGTCCGGCGGAAGTCTATACTTCTTCCTGCCGCCCCTATCAAGGAATCTCGGAACCGCATTATCCATTTCACGACAAGACCGTCGTCGTCACCAACTGCGGTCGCCTCTGTCTGTATCGAAAGAAAATCAATCTCAGCACTTGTCTGGCGGGCCAAGCCGTCGGCATCAAGGAAGTCGACGACGGCATCTGGCTCGTCAGCTTCATGCATTACGATCTTGGTTATATCGATCTGGAGGAAAAAACTCTGCAGCCCCTCAACAACCCCTTCGGGCCAAAAGTGTTACCTATGTCTTAGGTACATTCTGTTACCCATGTCTCCGGGTCGGACATAAAGGGAGTTGGTAGCGCTAAAGGGAATCGAACCCTTATTTAAGCCTTGAGAGGGCTCCGTCCTAACCGTTAGACGATAGCGCCACTACGAACTCCAACCATTATACTTGGCAGCCAGCGTCCCCTTCCAGCCTGTTAGACTGGAATTTCGCTCGCGACCCGCTCCAAGCCGTCGCGCCGAGCCTACGGAAGGTAAAAGACTCAAAATGATTTCAGCGACACAGCTACGTCCCGGCATGGTGATCAAGTTCAACAACGAACTGTACTCCATCTTCAAAATGGAGCATCGCACGCCGGGCAATCTTCGCGGGTTCGTCCAAGTAAAGATGCGCAGCCTACGCAGCGGCACCATGACCGAACACCGCTTCTCGTCGGAAGATCGCGTGGACCGCGCCGCACTCGAAGAACACGAATTCGAGTATCTTTACGACGACGGCGAATACTATTACTTCATGAACACCGAGAATTTCGAGCAGATGCACCTGACGCGCGATTTGCTGGGCGACGCCGTGGATTACCTGGTTGCGCAACTTAAGGTCAACATCGAGTTCTATGAAGGAAAGCCGATGAGCGTGGAGTTGCCGCCGACCGTGGACCTCACTGTCGTCGAGACCG
>DATNHO010000049.1:0-5627 GCA_035604895.1 Terriglobales bacterium
TGAAAGCGCAACCCCTCTGGCGGCACCAGCCCCATAGCCAGTTCGCCAGCGTGCAGACTAATGTGCACCTTGGGATAAACTCCGTGCAGATAGTCAATCATCTTCATGTGCAACTCGAAATCGTGCATGGGGACGTACCAATCTTCCGGCATGACCAAGTTCAGCCCCACAAAACGCGGATCCGCCTGGGCCAGTACGAAACCCAGCAAAATTTGTGCAAACACCATCTCGCGAGGCAACCCGCGCAGAACTTGATACAAATAGCGCACCTTCACATCACAACCGGGATTGGCATCGGGAGTTCCGCACTTGAGCACGGTGCGCATTTTGCTCTCATCGTCATCGAGGCGCTTGCTGGTGGCGATCACAATGTCTTTCAGACCGCTCGACAGCAACTTCTCACGCATGCGTGAGAAGTCAGCGTCCCATCCCAGCTTTGCACCCAGCTGTCCCGACTGCACAGAATCGGCAGTATGCATCAACTCAAGATACTGCAGATGGTCTTCCGCCGCTCGCGATGCCGCCTCGGCAAGAGCGTCCCCAACATGGTTGCTGGTCGCCAGGAAGAACTTGTCAAATGTGGCGAAGAAATGATCGTGACCTGACTCCTCTCCCGGCCCCCAGTTACGCATCGACCACGCATCCACAATCGAGTTATAGAGCACATGGTCGCCATACGCGCAAGAGACAGCCGGCTTGCTCGTGTACTTTTCGCAGGAATCATCGCACGGAGGAGCGATCAGCATCGACGTCGTCCGGTCCACACATAAATTGTCGCCAATTGCGTAGTCGATCAGATTCTCCGCGTAAAGCGCGCCGCCCAAGTGGTTATGCAGATCGCCGCCTTTGGGCATGTCACGCAAGAACGCCAACTGCAGCGAAGGCTGCCGCCGGATGGAGTCCAGATAGCGCTGAGTTAGTTGCTCGGCGCTCGCGCCGGACTGCGCCAACGCGTAACTGGCAAAGCAGCCAATAGTAAGAACGAGCAAACGACGTATTCGCGCCACAGCATCTCCTTGAGGTAATGTTCCTTGGAACCGGCATTCTACCGCGCCACAGCGAAAACATGGGAGAGAACTATAGAAACGTAGCTTGCTACGTCTCGCCCGCGCCGAAACGCAGCACGAGTTCAAAAATCAGTGACCCACCCAAAAATCACGAAGAGCCCGTCCAGAGCGGTTTCTCCTATGATTTTCACAAATACACTCAGCCCCTTCGCACACCGTTCAACTGCGCAAGATCAAGAGATTCCGCGAAAATTGCGCTGCCATGCACATTCCCCCAGCCCGACAAATCAAGTACTGCACCATTTTTGCTGCACCCGCCTGTGAACCCCCTGCAGTCCATTGAAAACTCGCAGGTTACAGCTGCAGCTTTTTCATTGACTCCAGAAATGAAAAGAGTAAAAACACAATCGTTCTTTGACAGCTTCTGAAGTTTTCCCGGTTGGTGCGGCGTCCGGGGCTCAAGCGAAGTCACCCTCTACATTGCAAAATGACTGAGGGAGGGTTAGCAAGGGTCTATAGCAAAGTGCTGGTCGAGGCGAACAAGAAGATTTGTTGAAGGCAGGATAGAGTCCCGAGGCGTTGGGTTGGTTTATCCGGTTGGCGGTAAGCCCGGAGCCCGAGCAATGATCGCGAGTTGCCATCCGCAAGGACCGCAACTATGGCAGGTCTGCAAGGGTCTAAAGCGAGCTACTGGCCGAGACGAATGATCCCAACACCACCTCGGGACTCTTAAGTTTTTGTCTGCATTAGTAGTGGCCGGTTGTTAGCTTGCACTAGAGCTCTTTCCCAACCGAATATCAGCGAGTGGCAGACGGCTACCCACTGACTCATGGCCCTTGCAGAATCTGGAAGTGTTCCTTCGGCACCAGGCGTGCCCGATAAATCGAGTTCGTCGCAGCCACTTCACCTACCGCATCGACATTCAGTTCGTACGAACCCTGCGGCAAGTTCTCTCCAAAAGGAATCTCCAAACTCGTAGTGTCCTTCTTCAAGGTAAGGCGTTGGTAGCCGATCGCAGTCGCCCGCCCAGTCTCATTCACTGCCATCATGACTGCCGTTAAGTCGAAATCGTGCTCGGTCTGGTTGGAGAGGATGATCGAACCCTCCAGCCGCTGGCCTGTAACCTTGGGATAGCGGCCCCATTGTGCAAAAAGCGGAGCCACGACGGTCAAAACAAGTTGCTGCTTGCGCTGCACCGCAGGCCTGCCGCCGTCGGTGACCGTCACAGTAAATTTGAACTCACCGGTTTCCGTCGGCATGCCGCTCAGAACCCCGTCGGGCGCGAGCACAATGCCAGCAGGCGCTGCGCCGTCGGTGATCTCCCAGCGCAATGGAGTGATACCCCCGCGCGCTTCCAAATGGGTTTCATAGTGTTGCCTCAGGTATCCCTTAGGCAAGCTCGTGGTGAGAACTACAAGAGGTTCACCCGTCGCAGCGCCTTGTTGCGCGCGAGTTACGCCGGCAAAGAGAGACACACAACAAATTGAGAGAACCAGCCCCCAGCGTTCGAGCTGCATCGCCGATCGGATAGCCACACACCGGATTATAGCCCTCCCATCGACGCCACCGCCGCCTACGCGTGCGTGTGAGCTGCGTGGTTCTCCGGATTGTCGTTAGAAGCTGATCTTCAGGATCTTGCCTCCATTGCCGACGAACCATCCCGCTTTCGAATCCGCAAAAGCGACTGCCCAGTATCCGCTCACTTTTGGCAGTTTGAACCAGGTGTTTCCTTCATCCGGAGTCCATGCCGCTGCTCCTGAGGTAAAGTTTGGCGCCGTCTCGGCGGTGATCACAACCGCGCGGTCCCCGGGGCCGTCTCCCACTTTCGCGTCGTGACCAAGGCCATGCACATAGCTCAGGCAGAAAATGGCTCCTTGAACCGGAGGCTTCTTCGTAAACTGCCAGGTCTTACCGCCATCGCTCGAGGTTATCGTGTCTGCGTGACCACCGTCGCCCGTGGCTAGGTCACCGCCGCCCACAATGCCGTGCTGGGGATCGCGGAAGGCCACCGTGATCGCGCCCGCGGTCGCTGAACTGATCAGCGGAGTGTCATACGCGTTCCAGGTATCGCCTCCATCGGTCGTCGCCAGGATCCTCGCGATGGTCGAGCCGCCCGTGGCAATCCAGGCGTTGTCCTTACCCTCGGTCGTAATGCAGGTTCCACTTGCCGAGAAAGATGCCTCCCCCTTGAGTGCCGGCGGCATATTGCCGCTGATGCTCTTCCATGTCGTTCCATCGGTGGTGCGAATATCAGGGAATACTCCATTTACCGAGTCGCTGTGCGTAATGCCCCGGTCCGGTGTCCAGAAGGCGAAACAATCGTAAAAAGCGCTCTTGGTTTGGTTCTTGAACTCTACCTTCCAGGTCGCACCACCATCTTCCGTTTTGTAGATGCGAAACTGCCCGGTGCTCGAGCCGATCGACATTAAATAAGCGACTTTATCGCTTACCCCTTGCACGTCGCGGAATTGCAACGCTGAGGCTCCTGGCACCACACCGGCTTTCCAGTTCTTTCCGCCGTCCGTAGTGACAACATACGTGCCGCCGGTCCCGGCCGCCCAGACTACCTGGGAGTTTACCGGACTGACCGCAATCAGCAGCTGGGTTGTGCCGCTGTTTTGCGGCGTGAGCTTGGGTTGATGAACCTTTGGCTGCTCTTGGGCAATGCCGAGTGCCGCGGAAGCGGCAATCAAGAAACCAATCAGCGATCGTTTGAACATGGGAAGCCTCTCTGGACGGGGGATTCGTGGCGTCAAGGAAGTATAGGAGCCGTCGCAAACGCGTGTCAAACCGGATTCCCTGGCACGGGCGTGGGTGAGTATGGCTCTAAAGGGCAATTGTCTTAATTTGCGCCGGTGGGAAACTGTGGGCGTGAAAAATTTTGTTCCACAAGTGGGTGATACGGTCACCACGACGACCGAGGGCCATAGCGGTCCGTTCGTGGTTACCGGAATTGACCGGGAAGGCCAGACCGCCGACTTGCAGTCTCTTCTCGCGTCAGGAGCTTCGACGTATGTCTTAGTTTGCGTGACCTGGAATAACCTGCGTCCTGTCGACGCCGTGCGATCCAATCTGCGGATCGTGAGAGAGTCAGCGTGACTTTATCACAACAAACGCGCGACTAGAGGGAAGCTCCCGACGCGTGCATTTTCCCCGCAGCGTCAGTGCCGCGTGGCTTGTTTTCCTAATGTAGGTCGTTCTGATCCGCGTTGGCCCGTGACTCTTCTTTCGTGGCGGGCTAACAGCCGGTTGATTCTGTCGATTACTCCGCCGAGTTTCTGCGACTCAGTCTGAGCCTGGGCGAGCTGACATAGTGCGCGGAAGCCCGTTGGCTCAACAGGACGCGGGTCTTTACAAGGGGCGCGGTCCATGGATGCCTCCCAAGATGGGCTAACGCAAATGTTATAACACGCCGGACGCAGCCACGGCTGCCTTCTTCCAAGAAAGACTCCGGCGCTTTCCCGATTTGGGACTCCCGCTGCTGAACAGCCATTTACGCCGTAATTCGAGGATGCGCTTCAGCTGCGCTCGCCCAGAACCTCTCTCACTTTGCGAGACAGCATTTGGAGGGTAAACGGCTTTTGCAGGAAGGCGGTATCGGGGTCTAGGACGCCCTCATGCACGATGGCATCTTCGGTGTAGCCGGAAAGGTAAAGCACTCTGGTCTGCGGAAACGACGCACACAGCCGGGCCGAAAGCTCGCGGCCGCTCATCCCTGGCATGACCACATCAGTAATGAGCATGTCGATCTTGCCCGAATAGCCAGAAACGATCTGCAGCGCAGCTTCTCCGTGGTCAGCCTCCAGGACTTTGTATCCCTTCGACTCCAGGGTCTCGCGGACCAACTGGCGGACTGATTCTTCGTCCTCCACCAAGAGCACGGTTTCTGACCCGCCGCATTGTGACAGCGAGGCGCCCACCGCACCCACCGGTTCCAGGGCATCTTCGACGCGCGGCAGATAGATTCGGAAAGTCGTTCCTTGTTTCGGTTCGCTCTCGACCAGAACGTAGCCACCACTCTGTTTGATAATGCCGTAAACCGTCGAAAGCCCCAGGCCCGTGCCTTTCCCTTTTTCCTTGGTGGTGAAAAAAGGTTCGAAGATGCGGAGCTGAGTTTCTTTATCCATCCCGTCGCCGGTATCGCTCACCATCAGCACCACGTAGAACCCCGGCCGAATGTAGCTGTATTCGCTGCGAAGATCCTCATGGTTTAATCGCGCGTTCGCACTCTGAATCGTGATTTTCCCGCCGTTGGGCATGGCATCTTTGGAATTGACCACCAGATTCATGAGGACTTGCTCGATTTGGCCCGCGTCGGCGCGGGTGCGGCCGAGATCCGAAGACAACTGCGTCTGTAACTCGATGTTCTCTCCGATCAGGGGACGCAGCAGCCGCTCCATATCCTCCACAATGATATTCAGGTCAACCACCTTCAGTTCCAGGAGTTGCTTCCGGCTGAAGGCCAACAACTGGCGAGTAAGAGTTGTCGCTCGATCGGTCGCCTGGTGAATCGCCTCGATCTTCGGATACATAGCATTGCTTTTGCGCGTGTGCTCCAGCAAAACCTCGGTGTATCCGCTGATCACCATCAGCAGGTTGTTAAAGTCATGGGCCACTCCG
>DATNHO010000050.1:0-20037 GCA_035604895.1 Terriglobales bacterium
CGATTACGCGAAGAAGCTGGAAACGGCCGGACTGACCGAGCCCGGAAGCTACTACCCATACGCGAAAGGCAAGATTGTGATCTGGGTCAGAAATGACTCAAAGCTCGATCTGAGCACCGGCATGAAGGTGTTCCTCGATCCTTCTGTGAAGAAGATTGCCATCGCCAACCCGGAGCACGCTCCGTACGGGCAGGCCGCTGTGGCAGCGATGCAGAAGGTAAACATTTACGAAAAAGTGAAAGACAAGTTTGTGCTGGGGGAAAACATTTCACAAACGGCGTCGTTTGTCGTCTCCGGCTCGGCTGATGTCGGCGTTGTGGCCCTGTCACTTGCTTTGTCTCCCAATATGAAAGATAAGGGACGTCACGTCGAAGTTCCTGCCAGTGAATACCCGCCTATTGAACAGGCGTGCGTTGTTCTCGCTTTGTCAAAGAGCAAGGAAGCTGCACGGCAATTCCTGTTGTTCGTCAGGACGGCTGCGATCGCCGATGTGCTGAGGAGTTACGGTTTCGACGTACCGGGCGGCGGCGAGGCCAAGTGATTTCCCCAAAAACCCGCTCAAATGCCGGGTCACAACGTGTGCAGATATGCCAGCAAGTCGTTAATTTGCTGCTGACTTAGGACCTGGGCATAGCCAGGCATCTTGTTGCGGCCAAGCCGAACGATGTCTGTCACCCGGTCATCATTCGCGGGCATCCCGCTCATCGGTAGATATGTCCGCTGGAACACGCCTTTCATGCTCGGCCCCTGCCGGCCTCGCGACGAGTAAGGGGCATGGCAACGGTCGCAATAGCTGTCATAAATGCGGCGCCCGGCGATCTGCTGCGGGTTGAGGCCGAGTTCGGCGTCGCTCTTACGTCGTTGCACGTCGCAACCGCAAAGCAGCAGGCTTGCCACAGAGATACACAACCAAAGACCGAATCGACTTGGATTTCTATTTCTGCGCTTTCGATCGATAAGAATGCCAGCTTCTTCCATTTGTCCTTTGAACACCAAAACAAACCGCTACAATAATAGAGCAAAGCCATACCCGGCGCGGCGAACCGAGTGAAAGCGAAACCCATAGCGGTGAAACGAGTATACGAAGAGCCTGCCCGTTCCGACGGGACGCGCGTCTTAGTGGACCGGCTCTGGCCACGCGGGCTGAGCAAGGCGCGCGCGGCAGTAGATAAATGGTTGCGTGACTTGGCGCCGTCCGATGCACTGCGCAAGTGGTTCCATGCGAGCCCCGAAGCTTGGCAGGTTTTTCGCAAGCGTTATCTCAAAGAGCTGGCGCGGCCGGAATCTGCCGAAGCGCTCGATGAACTGTATCGCCTGGCGAACCGGCGAAAACAACTGACGTTGCTTTTCGCATCCAGGAATGAAGAGCACAACAACGCGATAGTGCTGAGAGATCTGTTGGAAGGAATGCGCAAGCCCCCCACGGGCACTGGACCTGGCGGCGCGCGCGCGGTGAGGGATCATCAGGTAAAGAGGATGCCGCGGTGAAAAAAGCAGTCAGCATTCAGCATGGCTTACGAACGCTTTCGAGGGCCGCGACGAGCAACTGCTGAGTACTGAATGCTGAGTGCTACTTCTTCGCGTCATTCACAATCGCCTCGACCACGCTGTCGATGGCATCGGTTACGCGCTTGTTAGGCAAGCTGAAGTTGTTGGTCAAAATGGAAAATGCGACTTGTTGGCCGCGAGCGGTGGTCGCATAGCCGGAGAGCGCCTTGACACCGCCAAGCGAGCCAGTTTTGGCATACACATGGGTCCGGGGATCAAGGTTCGGGAAGCGGTCCGCAAGCGAACCGTCGATACCGGCGACCGGCAGCGTCTCCCTGAAACTTGCTCCCCACGATTGGCTCGCAGCAAAGCGCAATAGTTGCACCACCGCGTGGGGCGTGACCAGATTTTGACGAGAAAGTCCGGAGCCATCATAGAAAAGGTATTGGTCGTTGGGCACGCCCGCCTGGTTCAGGAAGCCGCGCAGCACTTCCAGCCCGCCTTCGACGGTGCCTGCGGCGCCTTTTTCTCGTCCTAACAGACGCAGCAAAATTTCCGCGTGCAGATTCTGGCTGACTTTGTTGATGACGCGCACATCTTCGATCAGAGGCTTGGACTGGTAACTGGCCAGCACCATCGGCTGACTGGGTAACGCGCGTGAAGGTTCGTCGCCACCGCGTGCAGGCGCGGACGCGGTCACCGTCAACGTGGAAAGGCTCGCCAATTCCGTGTGCCGGGTGCGTTGTTTGCCATAAACAACGATGCCCCGGTTCTCCAGCAATTGATGAAAGAGCGCGGCGGCGAATTCAGCTGGATCCTCGATGGCCAGGGCCTCGTTCGCGCCAGCATCGTCGAGAGGGACATTCCCCCATAAAGTGAGCGACGTGGATCCGGGCTCGCGGTTGATGAAAATCTTGCGCCCCGTGCCCGCAGGCGTCGTGATGATGCGGTTGTCGATAGCGTAATAATCGGCAAAAGGTGTGATGCTGACAAAAGCGTGCTCCCCGGCGCGATCTGCGGGCAGAATATTTACGAACACTACATTGTCGTTGATCGTAAGTGCAGAGACAGGAGCACCATCGGCGAGAACCAGATCATCCTGGCTCCAGCCTTCCCCGTAGCGCTCGAAGGCGAAGTAGGAGTCGTCGGCGATGATGTTGCCGTCGACGTATTTCACGCCCTTCTGAACCAGCGCGTCGGCAAGTTGTTCGAGCACTTGAATGGGGTGAGCGTTGCGCTCGGTCTTCAGGTTATAGGGCAACTCGCGGCCGGAAAGATTGGGGTCACCGCGGCCAACCAATACCAGATCGCCGGTCAGACGTCCATATTTGTCGAGAATCCCGCTGGTTTCGACCGTGGTGCGCGAAGTGTAATCTGGGCCGATCAGCGCCAGCGCGGCCGCGGTGGTAAACAGCTTAGTGTTGGACGCCGGAGTAAACAGCTTGTCCGCGTTCTGCGAGTAAACGATTTTTGCGCCGTCGAGTGAGACCACCTCGATGCCCCAGAATCCGCGGGCGAGGTCAGAAGCAGAGAGAATCGTCTCAATGCGCTTGGCAACCGGATCGCGCGATGCGGCGTGGAGTTGTGTCGCCAGCAGCAGAAGAACAATCGCGGAATACGAGTGTTTCCGAAGCATCCAGATAGAGCGATTGTAGCACCGTCCAAACGTTGCCCATTTCACGGGCCCGAGACACTTGCCGACATCGCGTTCGAAGATCGTCACAAGGCGTGTGCAGGCGTCGTGCGCCGACCCTGGTCGGATGCCTATTTCTTGTCCGACGATTCCGAATTCAGGGCTTGCAGTGCCTGGTCGAGACCGGGGTCCAGATCAAGACCCTGTTGAAAAGCTGTGTGAGCCTCGGATGGCTTGCCTGCCTGCTGCAAGAGTAGCCCAAGCTGCAAATAGCGGGGGCCCGCTGGTTCGTTGGCTACGTCCTGCGAGAGTCGCTGAATCATTTCAGAGCTCTGCTGCGGAGCGATCTGCAGTGCCTGTCGATAACTCTCGCGCACTTTCGAATAGTCGCCAAGGATGTCGTACAAAGTGGCTAGGCTCTCGTAAAAACGGACTTGTAACCGCGGATCGGAAGTTAAGGGAATTGCAGTCTGGTACTCTCCGATCGCGTCCTCCATGCGTCCGGATTGTGCCAGAGCGGCGCCTAGATTGACGTGCTTGATCGGATCTCCGGGGCTAAGTTGGGAAGCTTTTTGGAGGCCCGGCACAGCCTCCTCGGCGCGACCTTCCATCAACAGCGCTTTACTTATGCCTTCTTCGGCCACGTTGTTTTTCTTGGTGACTTGCAAGGCGTGCGTCCACAGATCGTAGTCGCTCTGCCAATAACCGACCTGGCGCCAAGTGAGGAACGACAAGACGGCCAAAACGGCAAGGGCGGCTGTGGCACGGACTCGGACGCTGATCCCCTCGCTGTCCGCCCAATCGGCGAGGCTGAAGACGAGCATCACGAAAATTCCAATCAGCGGAACGTACGTGTAGCGGTCCGCCATTGCCTGATCGCCGACCTGGATGATTCCAATCACCGGGACCAAAGTGCCGAGGTACCAAAGCCAGCCCGCGAGCAAGTAGGGGCGGATTCGGCGCTGATTCCACACCAGGCAGCTGACCGCGAAAAGAAACAGCGCCCCAAGTCCGATCTGCCATGTCTCCAGCGTGTTTCCGGGATGAGGATAGAACGCCGCGAGCTGGGTTGGCCAGAATGCCTTCCATAAGTACGATGCGTAGGCGTAAATGGCATTTTCCAGCCGCACGCCGAAGGAAAACCTTTGCAAGGAGCGGATACCTGCGTTTCGCTGCGCGAAAACGGTGATGGTAGCGCTGGCGGCACAGAATGCCAGCAGTGGCAGTTTTTCGAGGATGAGCTGCGAGAACGTCGCCCGCCTTACTCGCAACGTCATCTCGGGAACCGAGTCTTCGGCCTGGCGCTTGCTATTCTTGCGCGATCGGATCATCGGGGATGGAATCTCGCCCGGCCACTGAATCCTTTGCAGCGGCCAGAAGTCGACCAGCAGCAGGACGAATGGCAATGTAATCACCATGGGTTTCGCGGCCAGGCCAAGCGCGAACAGGGTGCAGACGCTTAAGTAGCGCTTCAGATTCGGCTTTACCGCGTACAAGCCATAGGCGCCGAGCGTGAGTAAGAAAAACAGAGTGCTTAATACATTCTTTCGCTCCGCCACCCACGCCACCGATTCCACGTTGAGGGGATGAAGGGCGAATAACGCGGCGACGAGCAAGCTGCGCCCTGTTGAACCCGTGCCCCGAGCGAGAATCAGGAATAGAAGTATGACGTTGAACAGGTGCAGCAAAACATTGGTAAGGTGATGGCCGAAGGGATTTAATCCATAGACCTGACAATCCAAGGCATGCGAAAGCCAGGTCAGCGGGTGCCAGTTGTCCGCCTCAGTAGTGGTGAAGGCCCAGGCAAGAGTTCTTACGGTCAGCCCTTCCTGTACGTGAGTGTTTTGTGTAACGTAGTCTCGATCGTCGTAGCTGACAAATGGATGTCGCAGAGTGGAACTATAAATAGCGAAGGTCCCGATAACTAGAAACAGACACCCGACAACCGCAAGTTTCGTGCGTCTTTGCCCCATTCGACCGTCGTCGGACCTATTTGGATGCTCCTTTGCCGGACTTTGCGTCGTCGGCAGGTTTAGTGAAGTAGGCCTCATTTAATTGTGGGTGAATCGAATTCTTCAGGCCGTCCATGGCTTCTTTCGTCCGAATTTTCTGGATGACTCCTTTTGCATTGCTCAACGGAATTACCGATTTCGAACGCACTTTGAAAATAAACAATCCCTCTGCGCCCAACGTCGGCTTGGAAACCTCTCCCGGACGCAGTGCGAAAACCACCGAATGAACCGCAACCGGAATTTCGGCGCGGGTTACCTTGCCCAGCGCTACGTCGGGAGGGTCGGAGGCATCGCCAACGGCCTTATACGCTCTCGCCTGTAGCGTCTCAAAGTTTCCGCCGGCCACGGCTTCTCTGTAGATCCTCTGTGCTACCAGCTTCACGGTCGGAGCAACGGGGCCCGTGTCTGAAGTCGCGTCGGAAGCTTTTCGCTTCGCGTCGGGGATAAGAAGTCGCAACAGATCCACTTGCTCAAATGTTTCAGGATGTTCCTTGTAATACTTTTCAACGTCCGCGTCCGATAGGTTTCGGGCGTTATCCTGCACGTACTGAGTGAACGACTTATGCAGAACTTGAAGGTATCCGAATCCGAGCTTCGTCTCGAAACTTGGATCCTTATCAAGGCCGAGTTCTTCAATCCGTTCTGCGGAGAACAGCATTTGGGGGTAGTAGGTTGCAACCTGCTTCTTAAGTGCGGGCGACATCTGCGGCTTCAGAGCGTTGGTTAGCTTCTCGAACTGTGCGCGAGTGATAACGGTTACGCACTTGCCGTCACTTCCGGCAGCGGCAGTAGGCAAATCAAAAGCCGATGGTCCTGGAATCGGCGGGACGTCGGGTTGGGCCGCGCCTGCCGTCTGCGAGGGCGCAGCTGGTTTTGCGTCTGCCGTGGGGTCTTTCTTGCAGACGCCGTCGATCGTGATGACTGCGGCGTCGGGCGCCACCTCGGAGGCCGGCGATGTAGCCTCACCGCCCGCCGCAGGACTGCTTGCGGGGGCCTGCTGTGCAAAAGACTGCCAACTCAAAACTGATATCGATAAGGACAAAAGCGTCAAAACCAACCAACGGCACCGCATTTCACCAAGCCTCCAGTAAATGTCAGCCAAAATCGTAGCACACGTTCTCATCCCATCGGGCGCTTGAATAACTGCTAAACCTGAAAAGGGAGAAAGCTTTGAGCCGAAGCCCAAGCTTTCTCCCTGTTTACTTGAACCGAGAGCACTGTTCGATCCGTCAGAGGTGATCGAAAGAACTCCTCGGCGTCAGGATCTTACGGAGTTGTACCGAAGACGCCGAACGCCGATTCCTGGACTTGTTCAGTTGCCCAGCTGGTTCCACCATCGAAGCTGTACGCCTGATCGCCATCGGGATCGCCGGTTGCGAAGAACCACACGCCCTCAGCGGTCGTCTGGGATTTGTTGGTGCCAACGACCACCCAGTATTGCGTTGCTTTCTTCAGCTTGGTCTTTTTGATCTTAAGCGTCTTCAAAGCATCGCAGCAGGGGTCGGTGTAATTCGGGAGGTTGCTGATTGCTTTGCTAACAATCGACTTCCCTGGTACGCCGCTCGCATCTTTGTAGATCGACACAAGAACGCCATTGGTTCCCGACTCAAAGTACCCGAGGGCAGCTTTGATCTCAGTAGCCGTTGAAGCCTTCTTGGGTGTGAACGGAAAGCCGATCCATTGTTCTTCACCAAAAGCTGAGCTGGGTCCGAGAATCAGCCAGCCATCTGTGTTGTCATAGGCGTTGGTCTTGCCACCCAAGTCGGTGAAGATCGTCTTGAGTCCAGCTGGTGCTTCTACGTTGGCCGCTGTGCGATGCCCTGCCTGGCCGGTTATGGTTGCATGGATCGGTTGACCACTGATCTTGACGTTTTGAGCCGCCGCCATGGGAATCAGCGCCGCGATAAGCGCTGCTGCTAAAAGCATCTTTTTCACTATGTTCCTCCCTGAGTTGTGTACTGTTTGCGTTTTCGGGTAGTTTTCCCCCTGAAAAACCGAAAGGCACCCGAGCCCGCGGACCCGTATCCTATCGCGATCACAATTAAAGTCAAGCAAAATTGCTCCGTTGATCCGATAAAGCTACGCTCTGCTTCTGCCCGTGTCGGTCGAAAACAAATCTCCTTCAAAAAAGATGAAAGTTCTTGCAATATGAGCGCAAGTCTGTGCCCTCAATCAGTCGAAGAAGGCATAAGCTCCCCGATCGAAATAAAAGGGGGGCCCCCGGTTTCGCTTGTCGCGGGTGGCGCTTGACTCTGTCTGGATACGTCACAACGAACCTGTCACGATCGTGACAATTAGGACTAGATGCGGGAGTAATCTTCAGTTTCTTGGGGGCAGCCTGATTCCGTATTTGGAAGCGCACCGACCGAAAGACTCGGCTCTGGCGAGCCGGCTCTTTCGGTTCTGTGCGCGACCTTTCAACTTGCGCTTCGAGAGCGTTGTGCGATGTGCTCCAGACGAAGCGACGTCGACCACGATGTTGCCGGTTCTTAGTGACCGAAAACGCCGAAAGCCGACTCTTGTACATTTTCAGTTGACCAGGTGGTTCCCTCATCAAAGCTGTAGGCCTGATCGCCATCGGGATCGCCGGTTGCGAAGAACCACACGCCCTCAGCGGTGGACTGGTTGGTGGTGCCGTTAGTTCCGACAACCACCCAGTATTGCGTGCTTGCTGCCAGACTGGTGCCTTTGATCGGAATGGTCTTCAATGCATCGCAGCAAGGATCAGTGTAGTTCTTCAGGGTGAGCACTGCCTTCTGGCGGAGAACCGTTCCCGGTACGCCGCTGTTGTCAGTGCGGATGGAGATCTGCACGCCGTTGAAACCCGACTCAAAGTATCCGAGGGCGGCCTTCAGCTGGGTAGCTGTGGCTGCGCTCGCGGGTGTAAACGGGAAGCCGATCCATTGTGATTCACCGAAAGCAGAGCTCGGACCGAGAATGAGCCAGCCGTCTGTGTTGTCATAAGCATTGGTCGATCCGCCCAAGTCGGTGAAGATCGTGGTGAGTCCGGGGGCGCGCACTTCGCCCGCGGTCCGGTGCCCTACCTGGCCAGTGATGGTTGCGTGCATCGGTTGACCGTTGACTTTAACGTTTTGTGCTGCCGCCACGGGAATGAGCGCTGCGATTAGCGCCGCTGCCAAAACTATGTTTTTCACTATGGTTCCTCCTGAGTTTTTTGGTTCCTGAATGGTGTTGAGGCTAGTCGTGCAATCAAAAAAACAATTTAGCCCCGCGGTGAAGCATCCTATATCGCCTGTGGCCGGAGTCAAGTAAAATCCGCCCCGGAAGGTGGAATTTGTTTGGTCGTTCGACAACAGTTGCATTTACTTGCGCTTATTGTGCAAGCCAGCTTCGCTGCTGCCGAACTCGCGGCATAGGGCCTCCTCACCGCAGGGACGCTCTCGGCTCTGAATCGTCCTCGCCGCTAGGTTTAAAATCCGTCTCATGCGGCCAGTCTTCGAATGGAGTCTAGGTTCCCGGTCCCTCCAGTTAGGAAAGCGCACGCTGGTGATGGGCGTCATTAATGTGACTCCAGATTCCTTTTCTGATGGCGGATTGCATGCTGACCGTCATGCCGCGGTGGAATTCGGTCTACAGTTGCTTCAGGACGGCGCCGACATCGTGGATGTAGGCGGCGAATCGACGAGGCCGGGAGCAAAGGTCATATCTTCGGAAATCGAAGGCGAGACTGCACCGGCTTGGCAACTTTCGGAGAAGCAGCCGGTCAGCGAGAAGGAAGAATTGGATCGCGTCATCCCGGTGATCACCGCGCTGAAGCAAAAACGTCCTGACGCGGTGATCTCGGTGGACACTTACAAAGCCAATGTGGCGCGGGTTGCAGTTGAAGCCGGCGCCGAGATCGTAAACGATGTCAGCGGATTTCTCTGGGATCCGCTCATGGCGAAAACGCTGGCCACTTTGAAGTGCGGCGCTGTGCTGATGCACATGCGCGGGCGCCCGGAGGAATGGCGTAGCTTGCCGCCGGTGTCCGACATTGTAACTCTCGTGAAACGTGAACTCCGCGAGCGGGCCGATCTCGCACAGATGGCGGGAGTGAAGCGGGAGCGGATCGCGCTCGATCCGGGATTCGGATTTGGCAAGAGCTATCAGGAAAATTATCCGCTGCTAAAGCGCTTCGATGAGCTGCGTGAACTGCGCTATCCCCTGCTGGCGGGAGTGTCGCGCAAATCGTTCATCGGACGAGCCCTGGCCCGGAATGGCAAGGATACCCCGGTGAGCGACAGGCTGTATGGCACCTTGGCCGCCGAAACCGCAGCCATCTTGAAAGGCGCGCATATTATTCGTACCCACGACGTGCGCGCTTGCGTTGACGCGGTGCGGATCGCAGATGTGGTCGTCAGTTGAACAGGAGTTTTGGCTTGGTCCCACACTGGCGCGTACGCCCGCACCTGCCTCCGCTGCTATAATGAAAAATTGCGCTCATGAGCAGAAAGCGTTTAGTGCGTTCGACCACAGTTCTTTGTGTCCGTCGTGACGGCCATGTGGTAATGGCTGGCGACGGGCAAGTCACGCTTGGCGAAGGTGTGATCAAACATACCGCCAAGAAAATCCGCCGTTTATACCAGGACAAAATTCTCGCCGGATTCGCAGGTTCGACCGCGGACGCATTTTCCCTATTTAGCCGCTTTGAGGCCAAGCTGGAGCAGTATCATGGAAATATCGGCCGCGGAGCGGTCGAGCTGGCGAAGGATTGGCGGACCGACAAGTTCTTGCGGCACCTGGAAGCGCTGCTGCTGGTGTCCGACAAGGAACAGACCTTTCTGCTCAGCGGCCAAGGCGACGTGATCGAGCCCGATGGCGGGATTGCAGCCATTGGCAGCGGTGGACCCTACGCGCAAGCGGCAGCGCAAGCGCTGGCCGCGCACACGCAGCTCACCGCCCACCAGATCGCCGAAGAGGCAATGAAGATTGCCGGCAACATGTGCATTTATACGAATGACAAAGTTACGATCGAGGAACTCTAGTCGTTAGTCGGTGGTCGTTGGTCGTTCGCTAAACCAATTCTGACCCAGCGAACCAACGACTAGCGACCAACAACTGATTTATGGCCATCTACTTACCCGGAACCGTTGACGAAGAACAGGTTACTCTCGACGAACTCACGCCGCGTGAGATCGTAGCTGAACTGGACAAGCACGTCATCGGTCAGAAAGACGCGAAACGCGCGGTGGCGATTGCTTTGCGCAACCGCATGCGGCGGCAGAAGCTCGCGCCGGAGCTCGCCGAAGAAGTGATTCCCAAGAACATCATCATGATTGGGCCTACGGGCGTCGGCAAAACCGAAATCGCCCGCCGCCTCGCCAAGCTCGCCAACTCGCCCTTCTTGAAAGTGGAAGCGTCGAAGTTCACCGAAGTCGGATACGTTGGGCGCGATGTTGAATCCATGATTCGCGATCTGGTTGAGATTGCGATTGAGATGGTGCGCGAGGAAAAGCTGGAAGACGTGGCAGACAAAGCCGAACTCAATGCCGAAGAGCGTTTGCTGGACCTGCTCCTGCCGCCGCCCACTCCACCTCGTCCCACAGAGTCAACTCCGGCTGGGTTCATTCTCGAAGGAACGACTACATCTTCGTCAGGTGAATCGCAAAGCCGTACGCGCGAAAAGCTTCGCCAGCAACTACGCGAAGGCAAGCTGGATGAGCGCACCGTGGAAATCGACGTGCGTGAGCGCGCCTTTCCATCTTTTGAAATTATCTCCAATCAGGGTGTCGAGGAAATGGACGTCAACATTAAGGACATGTTGCCGAACATTTTCGGCCAGCGCACGAAAAAGCGGAAGATGAAGGTCAACGAAGCGTTCGAATATCTGATCCAGGAAGAAGAACAGCGGCTGATTGACATGGATCAGGTGACACGCATGGCGATTGATCGGGTGGAAGACTCGGGCATTATTTTCCTCGACGAGATCGACAAGATTGCCGGGCGGGAAAGTGGTCACGGGCCCGACGTCTCGCGCGAAGGCGTGCAGCGTGACATCCTGCCAATTGTAGAAGGAACCACGGTCAATACTCGCTATGGCATGGTTCGCACCGACCACATTCTGTTTGTCGCGGCGGGAGCCTTCCATGTTTCCAAGCCCAGCGATTTGATCCCGGAGTTGCAGGGCCGGTTCCCGATTCGCGTCGAATTGCAGTCGTTGACCATGGACGATTTCATCCGGATTTTGACCGAGCCCAAGTCCTCGCTGGTTAAGCAATATACTGCGTTGCTCGAAACCGAAAGTGTGAAACTGGAATTTACCAAGGACGCGCTGGAAGAGATTGCCCGCTTTGCTTTCCGCGTGAACGAAGGCACGGAAAATATCGGAGCGCGCCGGCTGCACACCATCATGGAACGCGTGCTCGACGAAATCAGCTTCGACGCTCCAGACAAAAAAGGCGAGCACTTCAAAGTAGACGCAGACTATGTACGCCACATGCTTGCCGACATCGTGAAGGATCAGGATCTGTCGCGCTACATCTTGTGAAGCAACCAGTTTGAGTCTACCCTTCTGGTAACCTTAGTTCTTCGGCCGATGAGGCAATTCCTCTTTAAGCTCCTCTTGCTGACGGTGTGCACTGCTGCCCTTGTGGGCTGCGGAGTTCCTGGCATCCCTAAGCCTCCGTCTTTGGATCTTCCTGAGCCGGTCACTGATCTTCATGCAGTGCGCAAGGGCGAGAGCGTTTATCTTGATTGGACTGTGCCCGCCGAGACCACGGACCGCCTCGCGGTGCGACACCCCGGCGCCACTCGCATTTGCAGGAGTCTGGATGCGGCGATGATCGAGTGCGCGAATCCAGTCGGAGAAGTATCTGCGCCACGGGTTTCGGGAGCAAGCCCTCGGCAAACCAAAGTCGCGAAACCTACTGCGAAACTGCAAGCGAACTACAGAGACGATCTCTCGAAAGCGCTTCTCGTGGAGAATCCACACGCCCAGATTTTCTATGCGATTTCGGTGCCGAACGAAAACGGCAGAAGCGCTGGAATCTCGAACCTCGTGCGAGTGCCAGGGGTCGCCACTTTGCCTCCACCCTCCGACTTTCGAGCTCAAGTCACGGCGGAAGGGGTCGTCTTGAGTTGGACCGCGATTCCCTCGGTGTCAGAAACGCCGGGGTTGCAACACATGTATCGCGTGTATCGTCGCCCGGAAGGTGAACGTGCAGACACCGTAGCGGGCGAAGTGCCGCTGGACGCATTATCCGCGCCGCAAATCGTCGATCATAGTTTCGAGTGGGAGAAGACATATTTTTATCGCGCGACCGTAGTCAGCGTGATACACGAAGCGGGAAAGCCTGAGATACAGTTCGAAGGCGATGACACGCCTGCCGTAAAGATCTTCGCTCACGATGTGTTTCCGCCGGCTGTGCCTTCCGGTCTGCAAGCAGTGTTTTCGGGAGCGGGCCAGCAACCCTTTATTGATTTGATCTGGGCCCCTGACACTGAAGCCGATCTTGCGGGTTACAACGTCTTCCGCCATGAAGCGGGCAGCGAAGCGGTAAAAATCAACACAGAGCTGGCGAAGACGCCGGCCTTTCGCGACATGAACGTGGCACCGGGAAAGACGTACATCTATTCCGTTTCGGCGGTCGATGTGCGTGGCAATGAAAGTGGGCGGTCGCAGGAGACGAATGAAGCTGTACCATGAGTCAGATTTGGCACTTGGCACTGCTGCTCGAGGGTCGCTGGCTGAGACACCGAAAGCAAAATGCTGAGTGGCAAGTGCTAAGCCCCGAGGGTTCCTATGAAATATTGCGGGTTCGAGCTTAACGGACAGTCACACCACGGCCTGGTTGAAGCCGTCGCAGGTGCGGAGCGAATCACAAGGCTGCTGCTCAAACCGCCCGAGCAGGTTGGCGGGGACATGGAAGACCTGCCTTCCAAGCGGATGGATCATCTTGCTTTGGCCGAAGCGCGGTTGCTTGCGCCTGTCCGACCATCGAAGATCGTCTGTGTGGGCCGCAACTATCGAGAGCACGCCGCCGAGTTGGGGAATGAGGTTCCGAAGGAGCCACTGCTTTTCTTTAAGCCTCCGTCGTCCCTGCTTGCGCCCCGCGGTGAAATTCGGCGGCCGAAGCTTTCGCAGCGCGTGGACTTCGAAGGCGAACTCGCGGTCGTGATCGGCAAGAAATGCTACAAGCTTGCTGAAGATCAGGATGTTCGTCCTTACATTCTGGGCTACACCTGCCTCAATGACGTGACCGCGCGTGACCTGCAAAATAAAGACGGCCAATGGACTCGCGCAAAAGGCTTCGACACCTTTTGTCCGGTCGGACCGCTGGTCACAGATGAGATTAATCCGTGGACTGGAGTGGGGGTTGAGACCCAAGTAAACGGCGCGGTCCGACAGCAGGGCAATACTCGGGATTTCATTTTTTCACTCGGTGTCGTCCTTCGCTACATCACGCAAGCCATGACGCTTGTTCCCGGGGATTTGATCGCGACCGGCACGCCTAGTGGCGTGGGACCAGTGGTTGCGGGAGATGTGATTGAGGTCAGCGTAGAAGGTGTGGGAACGCTTAGGAATCCCGTGGTGGATGAATAGTGGGGTTACTTTTTGATTCGCACCTGCACCTGAGTTCCGTCGGGGAGTTTTCCATCGAGTAGCTCAACCTTCCCGTCGCGAACGATTCCGTAGAACTCTTCTCGAGGCAAAGACGCCGGCGAGGGCGCCCGCGCCACACGGCCCATGCCTTTGTCCATGGCGGCATTGGCCAGACGGTCGGCTTCTTCGTTGTGTCCGCGGAGCACGTGGCCGATGGAAAACCAGGCGAGTTGTGCGATCAATTCTTTGGCGCGCCCGTGAAGATCCTGCAATGCGGCATTCTTCACTTTGTAGACGCCCTTGATTTGCCGCACCAGCAACTCGGAATCGCTGATCACCTTCAGCGCCTTGTGGCCGTTGGCCACGGCATACTCGAGTGCCGCGATCAAGCCCTGATACTCGGCAAAATTGTTGGTCTGATGGCCGAGATACTCGCTGAGCGCGGCAACTTTTCGCCCAGCTTCATCTTGAATTACGACGCCATATCCTGAAGGTCCCGGATTGCCGCGTGCGCCGCCGTCGCTGAATGCAACCAGGTGGTGCTCGGGCGGATTTTCGTGCGCGCTGAACAACTCGCCTGTCGCGCGGGATGAAGAATATGAGGGCATGCAAAATTTTACACTGCTGGCCGTCAGCTTTGGCGAGCTATGCTTGGATGGGCGGGACGCCCGTTCTGCACACAACTCATTTCAAATAGTGATCGAACCATGCAGCCAGGCGATCGATTACATCGCGCCGGTGTTCGGACTGCAGGAATTCGTGACCTTCGCCGGGATAGATCACGAGCTGCGTTTCCACGCCCAGGGTTTTAAGCGCCCACCAGAATTCGCGCGATTGCGGCACCGGGCACTCGCCGTCATACTGGCCGACCAGCACCAGGGTGGGCGTCTTCACATTCTTGATGAAAGTGATTGGCGAGCTCCTGGCATAAACCGCAGGGTCGTTGTAAACCGTCGTACCGAAATAGGGGGGCATCCATTCATCGATGTCGTTTTGTCCGTAATAGCTCTGGTAGTTCACCAGTCCGGCGCCCGCTACCGCGGCGCGAAAACGGTTGGTCTGGGTCACCGCCCACATGGTTATGTAGCCGCCGTAACTCCAGCCGGTAATGCCGATGCGATTGTTATCCACTGGCAAAGTTCTTACCACCTCGTCCACGCCAGTCAGAATGTCCTGGAAATCTCCATATCCGAAGTCCTTCACGTTGGCAGCTGTGAATTTCTCTCCTTGTCCGAAACTGCCTCGCGGGTTCGGATACAGCACGAAATACCCGTGGGTGGAGAGATCGTAGGTGTTGAAGAAAACCTCGGGCCATCCGATATGTGAGACTCCCGCAGGGCCGCCGTGCGCCACCACGACCATGGGATAGCGTTTGTTCGGATCGTAGTCCGTGGGATACATGAGCCACCCTTGAATCTTCATATCGCCTTTCGACCAATGAAGGCTTTTCACTTGACCCCACGTCGCGTGGATACTGTCGTTGATGTGAGTGACCTGCGCCCACTCGCCAATCGGACCCGCCCATATTTCTGGCGGCCGTGTGGAAGAATTCCGAATCACCGCGGAGGTTTTCCGATCCGCTGCAAGCGAGACTGCGGGCACGCCCTCGGCTTCTTTGGAGATGACATCCGGGCTGGTCCACAGCGAAGACACTTTGCCGCTTGCTAGATCGACCCCGGAAACGCCCGACTGACCATCGACGTATTCCGTAAAGAGAATCTTGCTCGGTGATTCCCAGTACAACCACGACGCCGACGCGGCCATTCCAGGAGTGACGTTTCGAGCGTCCCCGCCGGCAGCGGACACCGTAAAGACATCGCCACCGATCGAGCCTTCGTCGCTCATAAGTCCGTCGATGAATGCGATGGTCTTGCCGTCCGGCGACCAGCGCGGTACCGCAATCTGCAAAGAAGGTTTGTAAACCGGTTTGAGTTCGCCGCTTTCCGCGCTCAGCGTATAGAGTTCGGCAATATACCAATTGGAATCTCCGGAGCCGTGCGCCGCAATCGCAGCGAAAGTCTTGCCATCGGGCGACCAGTCGTACTGGTAAACGTACATATCAGGCGGTGAAAGCTGGCGAACTTTGCCCGACCCTAGATCCACCAATGTCAGCCGTTGTTCGTAAACCTTCTGGTCGATGACGCCGGTCTCGGGCACCATGGGCATCAAGGGGCCGGCGGCTCGAGGCGCGTCTTCCGTAAACAAGAACGCCAGCGTCTTTTCATCGGGAGACCACGCGGGGTCAGCCAGGTAGCCCTTCAGGTTGGTCAGCTTGCGCGCGCCTCCGCCATCCACATTCACTACGAAGAAATTCGATTGCCCGTCGCTGTCGGAAAGAAAAGCCAGGTGCTTGCTATCAGGCGACCAGGCAAGCGTATCTTCACTCGCAGGTTGAGTACCGTTGCCCGCAGAAATTCGTTTTGGTTTGGCGCCCGGAGACCTTAAATCCTGAACATAAATCGCCGATCCCCCGGATGCTTCTCCGGATGCATCCACCAACACTTGCACCCAGGCAACACGATTTCCATCCGGCGAAATTGCCACTTGATCGAAGTCTCGCGCGGTGGGCCTGGCGCTTTGCGCTTGAGCGCCAACAGCCGGACTGAAGCAACCGAGCATTACGGCAACCCCGAACGCAAGTCTTGCCGAATTCCAACGACTGATTTTCATTTTCAACTTTCCTCGGGTGATTTCTGACAATTCATCTTCCCGCAGCCAAACGGGTAGCCAGACGCGGTGGCAGGTCGGCGGCGAGAATGCGATCTTGCGCTTTCTTTAAATTGTAGGGCACGCGGTAGAAGGCAACGATTCGGGCATCGGAATCGAACACCGCAAATCCTGCCCGCCAATCTCCGTCGCGAGGCTGGCCCACGGAACCGGGATTGACCAGATAGGGCTGATTGTTCTTGAGAGGGAATTCAGAGCTCTCGATTTGTCCGACCGTCCGGTAAGCGGGATGAATCGAGTTTACGTGATCGCCGTGCAACATAAAGCTTCCCTGCAAGTGAGTATGCCCGAAGAACGTGAGCATGCTGGGGGCTACCATCAGCGGTCCAACCGCGTCGCCGACCGTCACTACATATTCATCTTCATCCACGGCCGAGCCGTGCACGAACTGCGCATCTGCCAGTCCCTCGATCCGCACTGGCCCCGGCGGCAGGGAGCGGAGCCACTCCAGATTTTCCGCGCTGAGCTGATCGCGCGTCCACGACGAAGCCAAAGCGGCGACAGGATTGAAATCCTTAATGTCGATCAGGCCACACACCGCTTTGTCGTGATTGCCGCGGACGAAAAGTTTCCCCAGTGCCCGCGAGCGCTCAATGACTTCATTGGGACTGGCGCCGTAGCCAACGATGTCGCCGAGGTTGACCACCAGATCGTAGGCGGGAGCGGCTGCCAGGCAGGCCTCAAGAGCTTCGAGATTGCTGTGAATGTCGCTTAAAAGAAGTACGCGCACTGGTCACCGGGCAAAATGGCGATTATAGACCCAAAGAACCATGTAGGGCGGACACTCCTGTCCACCGCCGTTGATTTTTCGTATTGGTTGCTGATTTCTTACATCGGCAATCATAGTCAACAAAGCGACAAGAGTGTCCGCTCCACACTCACGAATTTACTACCGGACACCGCGCCCAGTGGCCGGGCGCGACTTCAAGAAGCGGCGGCAGACTCTTCGCGCATTCCGGCACGCGGAAACCACAACGAGGTTCGAACGGACATCCGGGAAGAACCGTCTGCATGGACGGCACCGTCCCTTCGATGGTTTCAAGTGGACGATTGCGATCCGTCTTCAGCGTAGGCACCGCATTCAGAAGCCCGCGAGTATAAGGATGCGCCGGCGCATGAAAAATGTCGTGCTTCGATCCCAGTTCGACAAGATTGCCCGCATACATTACCGCGATGCGGTCGGCGACCTGGGAAACCACGGCGAGGTCGTGCGAAATAAATAGCATGGCCAGGCCAAACTTGGCTCGCAGTTCAGCAAGCAGTTCGAGAATCTGCGCCTGCACCGTGACATCGAGAGCGGTTGTGGGCTCATCGGCAATCAGCAGCGCCGGACGATTCACCACGGCCATGGCGATCATGATGCGCTGTCGCATGCCGCCCGAAAGCTGATAAGGGTAATCGCGGGCGCGAACGGCAGGGTCGGGGATCGCGACATCTTCCATCACGCCAACCGCTCGATCCCAAGCCTCCCGTTTTGTGACACGAGCGTGCACCGCGACGGCCTCGGCAATCTGCTCTCCCACCCGCATCACTGGATTCAGCGCGGTCATGGGCTCCTGAAAAATCATGGCCATCCGCGACCCGCGCAGGTTTCGCATCTCTTCGTCGGGAAGCCGCAAGAGATCGTGCGCTGAACCGTTTCCGTTCGCGAGCAAGATTTCTCCGGCAACCCGCGCCTGCGGAGGAAGCAGACGCATCAGGGCGAGCGAGGTAACAGATTTCCCCGAACCTGATTCTCCGACCAGGCCCAGAACTTCGCCCGGCGCAATGGTGAAGCTGAGATCGCGAACTGCAATCAAAGATGGCGCGGAAGCCGAGCCCTGGGTCGGAAACCTGACGGCAAGACCGCGGACATCGAGCAGCGAAGGCACGAGGCATATCCTAGCAGGCCTCGCCGCCAGGTTTTCTGTCCTGCCTACTGCCCCAAAATCAGCGGCAGACCGTTCTTATTATTTCCTATCACCACGACCTTGCTGTTGGGGCTCTTAGCGAGACTTTCGGTGGCTTCGATGCCTTTCCACTCCAGAAGCTGTGGACTGATGCCTTGCGCTACGATTTGCTGGAAGTCCCGGATGCCGCCCGCCTCAATGCGCTTGCGCTGTGCCTCTTGCGTTTCCTTCTGCAGCCGGAAGCTCATGGCAAGCGCCTCCTGCTCGGCCTGTTGCTTGGATTCGATCGAGGATTTCAGAGTCGCGGGCAATTGAATGTCGCGCAGCAGAATGCTTTCCACCACGAAACCTCGCTGACCGAGCAGTCCGGCAAGTTGATCGAAGATCTGTTTCGCCACCATTTCGCGTTCGCCGGTATAGAGCGCGTTGGCGCTGTGCGAAGCCGTGGCTTCACGGATTGCCGCCCGCAGATTGGGCTCAATCAGCACGGTCTGATAATTGGGGCCAATCTTCTGGTACACATCCGAGGCCTTGGTGGGGTCCACATGGAAAATCAGCGAAGTATCCAGGTTCATCACCAGGCCCTCGCTCGAAGGCACGCTTGCTGATTCTTTGATCTCCTGGGTGCGAATCGACATCTCGTTATTGGTCTTGAACGGACTGACCACGTGGATGCCCTCAGGCAGCACCTCACCCGTGACTCGTCCGAAAAGCGTAAGCACGCCCACGTTGCCGGATTCGACTCTGGCCACCGCACTGAAGAAAAAAATTACCAGCACAAACGCCACGATAGCCAACCCAAGCAGGCGGAAGATTGGGTTCGAGTCCGCATTGATGATCTTGCCCCGACCCTCGTTGAAGATGGTCATAAGGATGTCCTCTGGCGTGATTGTAGTGCCAGCAATCCGGCCTGCTAAGTGACTAAACAAGACACTGCCCGACCACGGCGGAAAGATGAAAAATCATGCACATTGACAGCGCCTGAATCCCGATGTATCTTCGCCCGACGCTTGAACTACTATTACGCCTCGTTGCTGCCGCGAATGTACTCCTCATTTTGGCTTCGCAATCGGGTCATGAATATTACACTCCCAGCCATAAGGACAATCCAATGAATCGAGCTTCTGTTGCTTCTCAAAGTGGTAGAAACACGTCGGCATTCTTTATATCCGCCCTGGCGCTCGCCATTGCCTTCGCGATGACCGTCCCGGCCCAGGCGCAGTTCACTCTGGTCAAGATCAGCAATGACAGTTTCCACAACACCTCGAGCCAGCACAAAACCGAAGTTGAGCCCGATACTTACTCGTGGGGATCGACCATGGTTGCCGCTTTTCAGGTAGCTCGCGTCGAGGATGGCGGCGGCGCCGACCTGGGATTTAGCACTTCGACGGACGGCGGCAAGACTTGGACTTACGGTTATCTGCCAGGTCTCACGGTCAACTACAAGAAGGGAACCAATTCCGCGGCCAGCGATGCGTCCGTGGTATATGACGTGAAACATGGTGTGTGGCTGATCTCGAGCCTTCCGATCGGCAACTCCGGAGACAATGTCGCCGTCAGCCGCTCCAAGGATGGTCTCCACTGGGACAACCCAATTATGGTCGACAGCAGCGGCGGAGACGACAAGAACTGGATTACCTGCGACAACAATGCCAAGAGCAAGTTCTATGGCAATTGCTACTCTGAGTGGGATGTGGGAACCATCTTCATGAGCACCTCCACCGATGGCGGACTCACCTGGGGACC
>DATNHO010000051.1:0-27083 GCA_035604895.1 Terriglobales bacterium
AGAATGGATTTTCCTGCCCCGGTCTCGCCAGTCAGCAGATTCAGGCCAGCCGCAAACTCCACTGCCAGGTTATCGATGACCGCGTAATTTTCTAACCGCAGTTCCGCAAGCACGGCCTGTCCTGAAATTTGGAAGGTGAGCGCAGAATAGCATGAAAACCAGTGCCGGTGATCAGTTCTCGGTTCTAAGCAGGTTGTCTACAGCGAAATACCGTTGATGCATGCGATACGTCTCCCCGAGGGACCGCCAGTGTTCGTCTATAATTGCAAGAGCCTCCAAATAAAATGCATTTTCCCTTACTGCTGGCAGCCGTCGTTGGCGGAGAGATCGTCGATCTAGTCGGAGAAACTGGTCCGGTCGCCAAAATCGTCCTTCTTTCCCTATTGATTTTCAGTGTGATTTCCTGGGCCATCATTCTTTCCAAGTGGAGCCTGGTGCGGCGCGCCCGGGTCCAGAGTGGACGCTTCGTGCGCGCTTTCCGCAAAGCCCAGCGCCTGCAGGATGTCTCCGCCGTGGCCGAGCAGTTCAAGCCCAGCCCGCTGGTCGCCGTCTTTGAAAATGGCTTCGCCGAACATCGCCGACAAGGCAGCAGCACCGCGATTCAACGCGCCATGCAGATCGCCTGCTCCGAAGAAGTCACGCGCCTCGAACGCAACATGCCCTGGCTCGCAATAACCGGCGCCGTAACCCCATTCGTAGGCCTGTTCGGCACCGTCTGGGGAATTATCGACGCGTTCCATGGGTTGGGGACGGCGGGCGGGGCTACTTTGCGGGCGGTTGCGCCGGGGATTTCTGAGGCGCTGATTACTACCGCGGCGGGGTTGGCGGCGGCGATTCCGGCGGTGATTGCTTATAACCTTTTGGGGAGTTCCATCCGGGAGTTCGCGGCGCGGGGCGATGACTTCGCGCTAGAAATGCTGAACGCGGTGGAGCGGGCGCAGCCCGCGGCACCGGAGGTGCGGCGGTAATGGCTTTCACGGCTTCCAACGGACGCACTCAATCTTCCATCTCTGACATCAACGTTACGCCGCTGGTCGACGTTGTTCTGGTGCTGCTGATCATTTTCATGGTGACCGCGCCGGTGTTGCAATCTGGAATTGAAGTCAGCGTGCCCAAGACTCGCACCGTGAAAGAGATCACAGAAGAACGCCTTGTCATCAGCGTGGACAAGCAACAGCGCGTATTTCTGGGGAACGACGCCATCAACATCAATGAGATTGCCGCCAAGCTGAAGCAGAAGATTCGCGATCCACAACACCAATCGATTTTCATCCGTGCCGACGAGAACGTTCCTTTCGGCGCTTTCGCTACGGTCATGGATGCGGTGAAGGGAGCGGGGATATCGAATGTGAGTATTGTGACGCAGCCGCTTGACAGTCATGGAAGCCAACGCTGAGATATTTTTCGAGCACGATAAATGGGGTCGTAACCTGGCCTGGTCGGCGGCTTTGCACCTTGCGGTTGCGGGGTCGATTGTTCTGTATGCAGTGATCGGGCCCGGCGGCCACGGCAGCACTTGGGGTGCGGGCGGCGGCGGAGATGCGATGGGAGTGACTCTGGTCAGTTCGGTTCCGCTGCCTGCGAGCGCAGTGCAGACGCAGAATGTTCTGGCCAACGAATCCAAGGGACTCACACAGTCGCTGCCAAAGACTGAGGAGAAAGCGCCAGAAGCGATTCCGATTCCCGACAAGAATGCAAAGATCAAGCCGAAGCCGCGGAGCAGCGCGCAGCAAAAGCCCAAGTCTGAGCCGGAAGACGAAGCGAGCAATGTAGTTCCGTTCGGAGAAGGTGGCCCGGTAAGCGGGCCTTACGGCACGTTCAATGCGGGCGGGGCGAAGGGCGGATTTGGCTTCACCGGTGGCGGAGGTGACTTTGGTTCGCGCTACGCCTGGTACGTGCGCGTGGTTCAGCAGAAAGTGTCGGAGAACTGGCTGAAGTACGAAGTGGATCCGGGTGTCACAGACGCGCGCAGGGTTTATGTGACATTCGACATCAAGCGCGATGGACATCCCACGAACGTGCAGGTGGAGCAGTCGAGCGGCGTGCCTTCACTCGATCAGTCGGCAGTGAGGGCTCTGCAGCGCATTGATACTTTTGGTCCGCTGCCGCCGGATTATTCCGAGAGCAAGGTTTCAGTCGAGTTCTGGTTCGATTACAAGAGGTAGGGGTGGGTCAGGCTTCAGGCTTTCGGCTTTCGGCTTTACGGTTCATTGGAAGGAATTGGCTTATTCATGCGCGAGGGCAACTTGCACTCTGGTGTTTGTCATCATAGGATTGCTAAAGGACCGAAAGCTGGTATCGGCAAGAGGACGACCGGCACGTACTACTTGAAAATCAAATCTCGCGCTGTTGCAACGGTTTTCTCTCTCCTGCTAACTGCGTTTTCTGTAGTTACTCCTAGTTGGGCCCAGCAAGACTGGATCAAGACGGGCACGGGCCTGGGGATGGAGAAAGTTCGCCTTGCAGTCCCCGACTTCAAACCTTCCACTTCCGACGCCAAGAATACCAATCTGCTGAAGGCTTTCAACGACACTCTCTGGAATGATCTGGACAATGCCGGCATCTTCGATATGGCTTCGAAGAGCTTTTATCCGCTGGCGGTTCCGGGCAATCCGACAGAGGTGCAGTTCGGCGCGTGGAATGGTCCTCCTCCCAATGCGGCCATGCTGGCATTCGGCAACCTGGGCGTGACCGGTAACAATGCAACCGTGCAGGGATGGCTGTATGACGTTAAGAACATCACGTCGCCCCAGGTGCTGGGCAAGCAGTATTCGGACACGGCGACCACCGATGCTGCCCGCATCATGGCCCATAAATTTGCGGACGAGATCATCTTCCGGCTGGGCGGCGGCATTCCCGGCATTGCGGAGAGCCAGATTTATTTTGTGAGCAGCCGCAGCGGGCACAAGGAAATTTGGGGGATGGACTACGATGGGGCCAACCAGCACCAGATCACGCATCTGGGTTCGATTTCGTTGTCTCCGCGAATTTCACCCGATGGCTCCCGCATGGCTTTCAGTTCAATGACAAAATCGGGTTGGGACATCCTGATGTACTCGATGGATCTCAATCGTCTGGTTTCGTTTCCCAAGTTTGGCGGCACGAATTTATCGCCGGCATGGTCATCAGATGGAACCAAATTGGCCTTTTCGTCATCTCGTTCAGGAGACCCCGAGATTTATACGGTCGATCAATCGGGTGGAAATCTGAAGCGGATTACTTCTTTTAAAGGGCCGGACGTTTCGCCGGTGTGGAATCGCAAGACGAACGCACAAATTGCCTGGGTGAGCGGGCGCACCGGTCTGCCGCAGATTTACACGATGGAAGCCGACGGTACCAATGTGCAGCGGGTGACCGACCAAGGTTATGCGGTGTCGCCAGCATGGTCGCCAAACGGGCAATTTCTGGCGTTGGCCTGGACCCGTCACTACGGGCCGGGAGCGCCGGGATCGGAAGATATTTATCTGATGGACGCAGCCAGCAAGCAGTGGGTGCAACTGACCCACGATGGCGGACGAAACGATTTTCCGTCGTGGTCGCCGGATGGACGACATATTGTTTTTCAGTCCAGCCGTTCCGGAGGGGAGCAGATCTGGTCCATGCTGGCGGACGGGAGTAATCCGAAGCAGTTGACGACTACCGGAAGCAATACGCAACCGAACTGGAGTTGGAAGTAGGGTCTGATCGGAGATTTAACGGTAGTGGTGCAGTTTGGTAGGGAAGCGAGCCAAACGCGCGATCATTGTGTCGCAAAAAACGCGACACATCGCGCGGCTCGGCCAGATCCTTCGCTGCGCAAAGAACGCTTGCTCAGGATGACGATCAAGCTACACCACCACCGATTTAAGGTTAGGGTTGTATCATTCGTGTTTGGCGAGTTCTTTCGAATAATTGGCCCGGAGGAGGCGGAGAAGTGAACCCGCCCCGCCATGGAATCTGAATCGCGCTGGGGGCAACAGCGCGCGACTACGCAGGGAGGAAAAGTGAAGCAGCAGAGAATGAAGTGGATTGCGCTTTTATTCGCGCTCAGCGCCGTTCTGTTCCTGGGCGCCTGCCATAAGAAGACACCACCGCCGCCACCGCCACCGCCACCGCCGCCAGCAGCGCCGACGGCCTCGCTCACGGCAAGTCCCAACGCTATTCAGCAAGGGCAGTCGACTACGCTCACCTGGCAGACCACGAATGCCACGGACGTGAGCATCGACGGCATTGGAGCTGTGCAGGCCAGCGGCTCGCAGCAGGTAACCCCGTCCGATTCGACTACCTACACGCTCACGGCGAAGGGAGCCGGCGGGACGCAGCAGGCTACGGCACGGGTGACCGTGACCCAGCCTCCACCGCCACCGCCTCCAGCAGCCGGGCCAACCGAGGAGGAGTTGTTCTCGCAAAACGTGAAGGACGTCTACTTCGACTACGACAAATCCGATATTCGCGCCGACCAGCAGAGTTCGCTGCAAGCCGATATCGCATTCCTCCAGCAGCATCCCAACATTCACTTCGTGATTGAGGGACACTGCGACGAGCGTGGGTCCACGGAGTACAACCTGGCATTAGGCGACAGCCGGGCGGGCGCCGTGCAAAGCGCGTTGACGCAAGGTGGCGTCAGCGCCAGCAGCATCAAGACGATCAGCTACGGCAAAGAAAAACCGTTCTGCACCGAATCCAACGAAGCTTGTTGGCAGCAGAACCGCCGTGGCCATTTCGTGTATCAGAAATAGCCGCCTGAGGTGCGGGGCGTGGCCTGCTCCGCACCTCAGTTGTTCTCTTTGGCTAGGCCGCACGGGCAGCGGTACCTGCAAGACAACTGTGTCTGGACCGCGCTATCCGTCACAATAGACTGTTGCGGGAGTGCCTTTTTGTTCTTGCGACTCTTGTTCTTGCAACTCAAGGATCAAGTTATGAAAATTCATCGATATTGGACACTGGTTATTCTGCTGATCGGCTTCTGGGGAAATGGGACGCCGGTTTGGGGCGTCAGCAAAGAGATGGTCCAGCTGCAGACCCAGGTGCAGGCGCTGCAGGATCAGATGACGCAGATGCAAACGTCGTTCAACGAACGCATGGGCGTGATGCAGCACTTGATGGACCAGAATACCGACAGCATGAATAAAGTGGCAGCGTCCATCACTGCGGTGCAGAGCAGCCTGGAAAAATTGCAGACCGATAATGGCGGGAAAGTGGAACAACTTTCCGGCCAGATCCAGGCGCTGAATGATTCTATCGACGAATTAAAAGCACGGCTGGCCAAGGTTAGCAAGCAGTTGGAAGATATGCAGGCCGCGCAGCAAAGCGTGGCCGCGGGACAAGCGGCGCAGGCGGCGCAGCAACAGGCGCTGGCGCAGGCTCCGCCTCCGGATGTGCTGTATAACAACGCGTTGCGCGACTACAACGCGGCGAAGGGTGACCTGGCGAAGCAGGAGTTTTCGGATTATGTGAAGTTCTATGCCAGCACCGATCTCGCGGGAAATGCGTATTTCTATCTGGCAGAGCTGGCGTACAAGCAGGGAAATTTTCAGGAAGCGGTTACGAATTACGATCAGGTGCTGCAGAACTTCCCTACCGGGAACAAAGCGCCGTCGTCCGATTTGAAAAAGGGATTGGCGCTCATCGAACTGGGCAAGAAGGATGATGGAATTGCGCAGCTTCGGCATGTGATTCAGCGCTATCCGCGTTCGAACGAGGCGCTGCAGGCTAAAGATCGCTTGCGCAAACTGGGAGTGGCGACGACGGCGTCGCGTGCACCCGGGGAGTAGGTTCGCTGTCCTATTTTTCTCTCTTCAGCTTCAAGGTTCTCAGACAATAGCGGATTTCCGTGGTCACTTCTTTGATCCGCATACCTTCCTGTACTGCTAGCTTGCAGGAAAGCGCGGCGCGGCTGGCGCTCCCGTCTCCGATGTCGTAAGTCACGCGGCAGTATTGGCAATCCTCATTCCAGCAGAAGCGCCCGTAGGAAACCTGCTCCGGCGCCAGATATTGGAAGCAACGCAAGAGCGGATTGTTCTCCGGGACCTCGACCTCGCTACCCAGGACTGTAATCTTGACCAAGCGGGAGAATGGCCGGAAAAGCGTGGACGGGGCTGTCATGATCGGAGAGGTGCGCCTTAAGGCATTCTAGGACGCCCTGGGCGACGAGAATAAAACGAAGGTGGCTGTACGGCGGACACGCGGACAACCACCGGGCGACGTCCACTAGCGTCTGGCGTTAATGCCGGTGCGATGACGCGGCTGATGGCGATGGTTGTGCTGCTTATTGCGATGGTGGTGCGAGTGCGCCTCGGTCTGGTTGGGCGTGGTCAGATCTGGCGCAGACGCCCCGGCTTGCGCCCACAGACTCAGGGTCGAGAACAGAACTACGGTGATGGTCAGAATCAGTCGCTTCATGCGTCCTCCAATCGTCATGCAGGATTCCCTTTGACTATATACATGGAAAAACGGTGCCATGTTTGGAAGGTTCAGAGTAGGCTAATTATAGGCATGGTTCACTGCCGCGTGGGAGAAAATTATTGTGACTTACACCAAAGATCAGGACCGTTCGAAAGGCGCTGTGGAGCAGGAAGAAAGGGATCCGTCCGACAACACCTCGATGCAGGGGCAACTGGGACACCGGGATCAGGACCCGATGCTGAAATCTGCCGACTCGGACTTTCCGGAGCCGGGTGGCAGCCCGGAGCACACGGGCGAGCCGCAGGACGAGAAAAAAAAGCACGGCCGGACTGATGCGGCTTGAACAGGGGTGAAGCTTGCGAGCACGCGATTAGCTTGCGCCTACCGCTAGCTCGACCTTTACGTTTCGCAGGAACTCCGCTGCAGCTTCTGGCAATACTGTGTTGATGAACATTCCAGAGCCCAGTTCAAAGCCGGCCATGCGAGTCAGGCGGGGAATGATGCTCACATACCAGTGGAAGTGTTTCACGCCCACGTACTCGGCGGGGGCGCTGCGGATGGTGAAGTTGAAGTCGGGGTTTCCCAGGCCGTGGTAGAGCTTGGCGAGGACGGTTCGCAGCACCCGGGCGAGGTCTGCAATCTCGACTGCACTGATGTCTCCGAAGCTGGCCATGTGACGGCGCGGGTAGATGGGAGTGCAGAACGGAGTTGGGGAAGCGTAGAGTTCTAACGCGACAAAGTGGTCGGTGAGGAGCACAACCCGATCGCGGTCCGCAATTTCCTCTTCTAACGATTGGCAGAACATGCATTCGCCGTACTCGTCATAGTGGTTCAAGGCTTGCTGGAAGCGCTCGCGGACCTGGTGCGAGATGACGGGAGTGGCGATCAACTGGGAATGGGGATGCTCGAGGCTGGCTCCGGCGTCCGCGCCGTGGTTTTTGAAAATGGTGACGTGGGCGATGCGCGGGTCGAGGCTCAAGGCGTCATAGCGAGATTTGTAGACACGCAGGACGTTGGCCACGTGCGCGTCTGACATGAGAGCGAGGGAATGGGAGTGGTCGGGAGTATCGACGATAACGTCATGAACGCCGAAGCCTCCCATGCTGCGGCGAGACCGATGGATGGTGCGGGTGGGCTGGGCGTCGGGCGACAATGCGGCGAATTTGTTGGCGCAGACTCGCACCTGCCAGGGGGCGCTGCCGTTGGCGGGAACTCGCATTACTTCTGGCGGAGTTTTGTTTTCGTTGCCGGGGCAGAACGGACAAGTTTCTATGAATGGAGGGACGACCTTGGCGGGGCGGTTGGTGACCAGGTCTTCGGGTCGCTTGGCGCGCTCGGTGGCGATAATGACCCATTCCTTGGTGAAATAGTTTTGGCGTAGCTCGGGCATATTTACTCCTCAGATTCTTCTATCGGCGCAGGCCAAGTTTTCTGTAGTGCTTGTGCCTGGTCACGAAAAGCGTTGCCCTTCCTGCATTTGGCATGTGTAGGCCGGGTTTGAACGTGGAGTCGTTGAACCTACGTACCTGTGCGCGGGAATGGCCTGTTGTAAAATCCAAAGCAGCTATGACGAAGACTCCTGTGGGAATCCTGGGCGCGACCGGAATGGTGGGGCAGCGCTTTGTGCAATTGCTGGAACATCATCCGTGGTTCGAGGTGGCGTGGCTGGCGGCGTCCGACCGCTCGGAAGGCCGCTCGTATGGCGAAGCTGCACGCTGGAAGATGAAGACGCCCATGCCGGCGCGGGTGGCTGAAATGCGCGTAAGCCCGGCCGTTCCGGAAGGCGCTCCGAAGATTATTTTCGCCGCGCTGGACGCTTCGATTGCCGCCGAAATGGAGCCTCGCTTCGCCGCCGCGGGATGCGCTGTGGTCACCAATTCCAGTGCGCTCAGAATGCAAGGCGACGTGCCGCTGGTGATTCCGGAGGTCAATCCCGACCACATTCAGATGATCGAATGCCAGAGCTGGCGAAAGAAGTCGGGGGGATTTGTGGTCACCAATCCGAACTGCTCCGCCATCGGACTGGTGATGGCGCTGAAGCCTTTGCAAGACCTATTTGGGATCGAGACCGTAATGGTTGTCACGATGCAGGCGGTGAGTGGCGCGGGGTATCCGGGCGTGGCTTCGCTCGATATTCTGGGGAATGTGGTTCCGTATATTCCGAAGGAAGAAGAAAAAATGGAGGAGGAGACGCGCAAGCTCCTCGGCCGGATGAATGGCTCCGGTTTTATATCCGCAGAATTCGGCATGAGTGCGCACTGTAACCGCGTCGCTGTGGAAGATGGGCATATGGAATCGGTGTCAGTGAAGCTGAAGAAGAAGGCGCGGCCGGAGGAGATCATCAAAGCGTGGAACGAATTCCGCAGCGTGCCCCAGGAGTTGCGGCTGCCCAGCGCTCCGGAACAGCCGGTTTGCTACGCCGGGTCTGCGGACCGGCCGCAGCCGAGGTTGGATGTTGATTTCGGCAACGGGATGACGGCCACAGTCGGCCGTCTGCGGCCTTGCGGCGTGCTTGACTGGAAGTTCACGGTACTTTCCCACAACACCATCCGAGGAGCGGCGGGCGCTGCCCTGCTGAATGCCGAGTTGCTCAAAGTGCGGGGATTCCTGGCGTGAGAAGCGGTGAGTGTCTGTTCAGCTGGGCTTGTGCGCCTGACCGCGTCGGTCCGCGTCCGAGGTACGTGCGCCGATGATCGTGATGAAATTTGGCGGGACCTCGGTGCAGGACGCAACTGCCATCGAGCGTGCGGGCACCATTGTTAAAGGACGCCTGTCGCAAAAGCCGGTGGTCGTGGTCAGCGCCATGGCCAAGGTTACGGACCAATTGTTGGCAATGGCCCGAGCGGCTGGAAGCGGCGATCGGAAAACGGCGCTCAGTCTTTCGCGCGCACTGCGGGAACGGCACTACAACACTGCGGGCGAGTTGCTCGGTACCGCGCTCTTCACCGAATTCCACGGCGACCTGGGAGTTTACTTTGAAGCGCTCGACGAACTTTTGCGCGGCATCGCAGCCGTGGGCGAGCTGACTCCGCGCACTACCGATCACGTAGCGGCGTTCGGCGAAATTCTCTCCAGCAGAATCGTCACAGCTGCGTTTTCCGCGCAAGGACTCAATGCCACGATGGTGGATTCGCGCGAATGTATCGTGACCGATGGTGAGCACATGCGGGCCGCTCCCTTGATGGAAGAAATCAACGAACGTTTGCGCTTGAAAGTGCAGCCCGCGCTGGACGCGGGGCGGGTGCCGGTGATGGGCGGCTTCATCGGCGCCACCAAGGCGGGAATCACGACCACGATTGGGCGCGGCGGATCGGATTATTCGGCGGCCATCGTCGGATCAGGGCTGGGCGCTGAGCGCATCGAAATCTGGACGGATGTGGACGGAATGATGACAACTGACCCGAACCTGTGCCCGGAAGCGCGGCGGATCAAGGTCATCAGCTTCGATGAAGCCGCGGAGTTGGCCTACTTTGGCGCCAAGGTGCTGCATCCCGCCACGGTGTTGCCGGCGATTCAAAAGAACATTCCAGTTTATGTCTTGAACTCGCGCAACCCTGAGTGCGAGGGAACCCGCATCTCTGCCCGCGTGCCTCACTGTAGGAATTTCTTTAAGGCCATTGCCGCGAAGAAGCGCATTACGATTATCGATGTTGCGGCGCCTCGGATGCTGCTGGCTCATGGTTTTCTGCGGGCGATTTTCGAGGCATTCGACCGGCATCGAGTGCCAGTGGATGTGGTCTCAACCTCGGAAGTGAGTGTGTCGCTGACGGTGGATTCCAATGAGTCGATTCCGGCGCTGGCGGCCGATCTGGCGAAACTCGCGGACGTGAAATATGAAGGCCGGAAGGCAATTGTTTGTTTGGTAGGAGAGAATCTTCGAGAGACGCCAGGAATTGCCGCGCGCGTCTTTGGCGAACTTTCCGACGTGAAGATTCGCATGATTTCTCAGGGCGCGTCGGAGATTAACTTAACTTTCGTCATCGAAGAGGACGAAGTTCCGCAAGTCGTGCGGCGGTTGCACAAGACATTTTTTTCGGACTTGGATCCGGAGGTGTTTGCGTAGAACAAGTCAATAGAGGCACGCCGATGAACATTCTTATATTAGGTCGGGGTAAGACGGGGTCGCTCGTCGAGGAAGTGGCGCGCCAGCGGGGCCACCGCGTGAATGTACTTGGCGCTAGCGACAACCCCAAGGCCTCCGGCCTGACGACAGAGACGCTGGCTCCGATCAACATGGTCGTCGATTTCACTGCCCCCACAGCGGTGCTAGGGAACATCGAAGCTTGCGTGCGGGCCAAGAAAAGCATTGTGGTGGGAACTACTGGCTGGCACGGCGAACTGCCGCGAATCCGGCAGATGGTCGAAGACCCGGGATGCGGAATTGGTTTGCTGTACGGGGCGAATTTCTCGGTCGGTGTGAACCTGTTTTTTGAGGTTGCGCGAAGCGCTGCGGCGGCTTTGCAGCACCAATATTTCGGGCAAATCTTCGAGCGCCATCACGCGCAGAAAAAAGACGCACCCTCGGGAACCGCGATCGCGCTGCAAAGGATTGTGCAAGACTCTGCCGGAACCGAACTTGAAATCACTTCGTTCCGCGAAGGCGACGTAGTCGGGATGCACGAACTCGTGCTCGATTCGCCGGCAGACACCATCTATCTTTGCCACACTGCCAAGTCCCGCCGCGGATTCGCCGAAGGTGCCGTGCGCGCCGCCGAGTGGCTAGTGGGGAAAAAGGGAGTTTTCGACTTCAAGGACGTGTGGCGGACGCTGTAGGGACCATAAATTTTTCAGCAAATCCATCGTTGTCCAATTCTATTTAGAACAAGACAAAGGAAATACGAGGAAACGGCCGGTCCCAACATGGGCGGTGGCGTTCGTGACTTGCTACCGAAGTCGGAACCGATTACGTCAAATACCCGTATCATTAAGTTATGCGGACGCTTCTGGACATTTTCGCGCAAATCTTCCGCACCTTGTGGGCCCACAAGCTTCGCTCATTTCTGACCATGTTCGGTATCGCCTGGGGCGTGGGATCTTTGCTACTGCTGGTCGGTCTGGGGGAAGGTTTCCGCTCCGGCAACAAGCGCGAGTTGGCGCAATACGGCAAGGACATCATGTTCATTTTCCCGGGACGCGCGCCGGTGGTCGAAGGCAGCATGAATTCCGCGCGCAATTACTTGCTGACTTATCAGGACTATTTGGACATCCGCAAGGAAGCCCCGCATGTGCGTAACGCTTCTCCGGTGCTCATTCGCACTGATGTGCGCGCCGTCAGCGAGTTTGCAAGCGCGAATGGAGAGATTGCGGGCGTGGAACCGCAGTTCAGTGACATCCGCTATCTCCCTCTCAATCAGGGACGCTGGCTCAACAATCTCGACGAAGTGCAGCGGCGCAACGTCATCGTTTTGGGTGACGAACTGGTCAAGAACCTGTTTCCTGGCCGCCCGGCCGTGGGCGCAAGCATTATTCTGAATGACATCACTTTCGAAGTCATTGGCACGGTGCAGCGCGTCGGCCGCGGCGACGATAACTCGACCAACATGCGCGGCTATTTGCCTTACAAGGTCATGGCGACTTTGTTCCCGCTCAAGGGCGAGAACCACGAGAACTCTATTTCGTTTATTAATTATCAGCCGCGCGTGACCGATGAGCACCTGATCGCACAGGATGAAGTTCGCAAGGTGGTTGCGCGTAATCACGGTTTTGACTATCACGACAAGGATGCCTTTGAGGGCTGGGACACGATTCAGAACTCGAAGGCGGTAGGCCTCATTTTCGATGCCATGAACATGTTTCTCGGCGCAGTGGGGCTGGTCACGCTCGCGTTGGGGGCGATCGGCGTGATCAATATCATGCTGGTGACGGTCAGCGAGCGTACTCGAGAGATCGGATTGCTGAAGGCACTCGGAGCCACGAACCGCACTATTCTGCTTCAGTTCTTTCTGGAAGGAATCCTGCTTACCCTTTTCAGTGGATTCATAGGCATGGCGTTCGCAGCTGGATTGATGGCAGTGTTGGGCACGCAGCAGGGACCGGGAGGATTTGATCCTCCTAAGATTGTGCCCATGTCGGCGGTTCTTGCGATTGGCAGCCTGACCCTTGCAGGCGTGATTGCGGGGCTTTATCCCGCGCGCAAAGCGGCAATGCTGCAGCCTGTGGAAGCGCTGCGGCAGGAGTAAGAAGAATGTTCCGTGATCTGTTTCACGAAGCTTACGGCGCGATGCGGCACAATCGCCGCCGCACCGCTCTCACCATGCTGGGAATGGCGTGGGGGATCGCGACCGTGGTGATGCTGCTGGCTTATGGCAATGGATTTGGGCAGGCCTGCACCAACATTTTCGCCAACTTCGGCACCAAGCTGATGATCCTGGTTCCCGGCCGCACGTCCATGCAAGCCGGCGGGCAGAAGGCGGGAGCTCAGGTTCGTTTCACCATGGACGATGTGGACACGCTGACCACGAATCTTCCGCAGATCACTCACATCACTCCGGAAGTGGACAAACAGTGCAACATCCAGTTTGATACGCGAACGTTTACCTTCGATGTGACGGGAGACTATCCCAACGTCGAATCCGTTCGCGCGCTGAAGTTGGGCCAGGGCCGCTTCTTCAACATGCAAGACGAGACGCAGCGCGCCCGGGTCGTGGTCATCGGCTCGGAAGCTAAGGAAAAGCTTTTTTCCGGGCGGGATGCTTTGGGCGAGCGGATCCGCATCGACGGGCTCAGCTTCGAAGTGGTCGGCGTGCTGACTGCCAAAATGCAGGAAGGCGATGACGACATCAACCGCGGGCTCTACGTGCCCTTCACTACCATGAGTGATCTGAAAGACACTCAATATCTCGATTCCATCTGGTTCAATTACGAGACGCCGGAGTATGAGAGGTTGGAGCAGTCCGCACGCGCCGTCCTGGCTCTGCCTCACAAGTTCAACCCAACCGATCGGCGCGCCGTGCGCGTCTTCAACCTGATGGAGCAGGTTCACCAGTTCGAAGTCATCACCATCGGCTTGAAAATTCTGCTGGGCTTTATCGGCACGCTGACGTTGGGTATCGGCGGCGTGGGACTGATGAACATCATGCTGGTTTCAGTCACCCAGCGCACGCGTGAGATCGGCGTGGAGAAGGCGTTGGGCGCGCGTCGCGGACACATTCTCATGCAATTCCTCGCCGAGGCTCTCACCATTACTTTCATCGGCGGAGCGCTCGGAGTTCTGCTGGCCTACGTGGTTTCGCTGTCGGTTGGGCGGCTCACACTTTATAGCGCGATGGCGAAGAATGCCGAAGGCGGCGACATACGGCTGATTATCGCGCCTGCCACGCTTCTTGTGGCTACGGTTATTCTTACTGCCGTGGGATTGATCAGCGGCATGGTTCCCGCACTGCGCGCTTCGCGCCTGGATCCGATTGAAGCTTTGCGATATGAATAGGCACGATTGAAATGGCGCGGCCCGAGTGGTCGCGCCACTTCTTTGCTTCGAGGCTACGTACCTGTTCTCTTGGCTTGCGCGGTTGGCTTTGCCCCCAACGCAGACGCCACTTCATTGCCGATAGGCGAACCGAGACCACTGCATGCGTCCCAGCCCGGACCGGCGGAATAGGCGCCGTTGTTGCCGGAGGTGATGTCGTTGAAGTCCGACGTGGTGCTTGCATTCTGATACAGCAACGGATTGATCAAGCCGGCTGGCTTTCCGTTGCTCTCGTTGATCAGCGCGATCAATGCCGCCCACAGCGGAGCGACGGCGCTGGTGCCGCCGATCACGTCGGGGTTGCCATCGACGAGAGTGACGTAGCCGGTAGTGGGATCGGCGTTCCCGGTTACGTCTGGGACGCCTCGTCCAACGTGGTGGTTAGGATTGGCGGAAGCCGGCACGCCTGCGCCGGTCTGCCAACTGGGTAGTGGGAAGACGTCACTGATGCCGCCTCCGGTTGCGCCTTCGTTGTTTGCCAGTTCGTTCCACACGGTTTCGCTGGCGATGGAATTGCCGGAAGCCACCAACTTTGTGCCACCGCAGGCCAGGACGTTGGGACTCGAGGCGGGAAAATCGACGTGATTGAGTCCGTCGGTTACGCCGTCGGTCGAGCCGTCGTCTCCGGCGGCGACGCAAACGGTTACCCCCATGGCGGCGGCAGACTGGAATGCCTCGTCCATCGAGGTCATCGCCTGCTGTGTCCATGAGGATTCCGGGCCGCCCCAACTGATCGAAACTACGGAAGGATTGTTGGTGCTGTCGTGCACGGCGGTGGTGATCGCGTTCAGAAAACCGGCGTCGGTGTTGTCGGCAAAATAAGCGACGATCTTGGCGCCGGGCGCGATCGAGCCGGACACTTCGATATCCAGCATCACTTCGCCGTCGGGGCCGTTCGGGTCTCCGGTGGGACTGTTGCTGCCGTTGCCGACTGAAATCGCGGATACCTTTGGCGTCTCGGTCAGGTTGAGCTGGCTCCAGTAGTTGCTCAGGTCGGTTGGATTGTAGCCACCGCCCAACTCGATCAGCGCGATGCATTCTCCGGTCCCATCTACGCCAGTGGGAAAGTTGTAGAAGCTGGCGATTTGCGTGGGTGTGTAGGACACGCCGGCGCTTTGGGCATGGGCGCCGGCTCGTCCACGCCGCCTACGAAAATGCGGTTTGGCTTGGGGACGATTGTCGAGGCCGAAGACGCCTTCGATCACGTCATTCAGCTCGGCTGGGATCTGGACCGCTCCGGTGCGCCCGCGGTAGCGACCGGTTGGGTGCTGGTATTCCTTCAGTTCGACGCCGAACGCCTCATTCATTGCGGCGACCGTGCCGGAGAGAATGACGGTGCGGCGTCCCGGGCTCTTTTCCTTTACTGTGAGTTTGTGTTCACGGGCAAATGTTTCAACACGGGCAATGCTCTCGGGATCGGCCCCGTGGCGCTGCTCGAATTCCTTTCGGCTCAAGATGGTGCGTTTCGCGATCGGTTTGGTGAACTCGTCAGCGCTGACAATGGGTTTCTTTCCTGCGCGCGAGCGCAGACGAATGGTCACATCAAGTTTTTCGTTGGGGTTGGCCGGACCTATCTCTCGCGCTCCTTGGAGCGGAGCGCGTTCACTACCGGCAATGGCAATGTGTTTTTTCGGAGTAGACATAAATCTCCTTTCTATCGGGCCTAGCTGATAGTGCCGAAAAGCAGCGCAGCGTTACAACGGAGTTCATTTTTGTGGAACTCCACCCAGGAAAGGAGCCGAGCGCTCTGCGATCCTACGAATCAGTGCTGGCCTGTTTGATGGCCGCGACGTTAGCAGCAGCGGGGTCAGAAAGCAAGTTTTCTTTAATGCAAGAACAATAACGGCGACCACGGGTCGAGCTCCGTCTATTTCAACTGGAGGGTGAGAGGCGGGAGCGGGAGCCCGTTGACCTCCGCGGTCCAAAGGTCGCCCGCCTGCGTAAGGTGTCCAGCAGTAAGTGTTCCCGAACTCACGATTTCTCCTACGCCCAATGGCTGGCTTGGAAAACGACGGACAATAGCCCCGGCGAGTTCTGCCAGACACAAGGCTGGACTTCTTAGCGAGTTCTTGCCCGACCCTTCTTCCACAAACTCGCCGTTCTTCAACATTCGCACTTGAAACCGGGGCAACTCGGACACAAGTGTGGCGATCAATTCCGGTTTGATCTGAATCCTTTCGCCAATCACGAGCGCGGTGTGGAGTCCAAAAGACGCGACGAAATCGCTCGGCTGAAAGTGCCAGTCTGGAAAGGGACAATCGATGATTTCAAATCCAATCGCCAGCCAGTCCGTAGATTCAAGAGCTGCGGCGGCATCGAGGCCTTCAGAAAGGATCGGTTGTTTCAAGCCGAAAACGATTTCGGGTTCGATTTTGAGCGAACAGGGGCGGGTGAGGGTCAGCGTAGCGCGGCTACCGTCGCTCTGATGCACGGTGTCCTCATACATGTGGGCCCAAACTAAGGTTTCAAGTTTAAGCACTCGCCACATGGCCTTATTGGCATAACCGACCTTACGACCAACGGCTCTGTGCCCACTTGCTTCGCGTGAACGCTTCAGCATTGCTTCAACTTCATAAGCCATGTTGAGATCGAAGCCGGGACGCGCGGATGGAGGGGCAGAAACCATCTGCCCGGTTTCACGCGCGGTGAGCAGTTCGCGCGCCAGCACTTCGACGTCAGTTTGCGACATAGGTTGGTCCAATGTTCGTGCTGCCGCCCGTAATTCTGATCCGATCGGGAACAAATATTAAAGAGATGGCTGTTCCAAGTGTAGCAATAGCCATCAATCACGCGACAGCGGATTTCACTCAAAACGATGGTACCCTGCAACCATCAGCGAACTTCAGTGCTCCCGGTTGGCGATGGATTGGTAGAACGTAAACCACCCGGGGGTGGAGGATGAGGCATGAGTGTCAGGACAAGAGCTTCAGGATATGACGTTTCGCAGCTGTATCTCTGCCGCCGTTCCCTTTCGCATATCTGGCTGGTGTGTGTTCTTGTTCTCGGATTGTGGAGTGCCTTTGCCGTAGCCCAGGAAGCGGTTGTTCTGGTGGGTTCCGGATCGAGTGTTCCAGCGCCTCTTTACACCCGATGGGCGCAGGAATACGACAAACGCAATGCCCATATTCAGATGCGATACGTCCCCCTGGGCACAAGCGAAGGGATCAAGCAAATCTCCCACGGTAGCGGCGATTTTGGCGCCGGCGAAGTCTTACTGACTGCCAAGGAGCGCGCGGACGGCGGCATCATCGAACTGCCGGCGGTGCTGATCGCCATTGTGCCTATTTACAATCTTCCGGGTGTCCATCAGGAGCTGCGGCTTTCCGGGGACGTGCTGGCGAGCATCTTCCTTGGCGAAGTGAAAACGTGGAATGCACCGCAAATTGCAAAACTCAACCCGAACATGACTCTGCCCAGCTTGCCGATTCAGGTGGTCAATCGCCCACCCGGCAAGGGGTCCAACTACGTGTTCACCGATTTTCTTTCCAAGACGAGTCCCAAGTTTCGCGCTCAGATTGGAATTACCCCATCCCCGAACTGGCCGGTTGGAGAGGCTGCAGAACGCAGCTCCGATATGGCAGACAAAGTTAAGAGTGAGGCGGGCAGTATCGGCTATGTAGAACTGCAATATGCAGTGAAAGAAAATGTCGCTCAGGTTGCGGTCCTGAACCCAGGCGGTAAATTTGTGAAAGCTTCCAGAGAGAGCATAGCGGCAGCATGCCAGGCGGCAGAGGAGCCGCGCTGGAATAACTTCTCGGCCTCGTTGACCAACGCAGAGGGAGCGGATTCATTCCCCATTACCAGTTTTACCTGGATTTATCTGCGGACCAAATCCTCGGATTCCGCGCGGGCAGCCCAGTTAGGTGACTTTTTGAATTGGGTGTACGCGGATGGCCAGCAATTTGCCAGCCAGGAAGGCTACAACGATCTGCCTCCACCTTTGCTCGCAGCGCTGCGAAAAAGAGTGAAAGACTTGCAGTAGTGTTTGGTTTTCAGAGGAACTCTTCGCCGCATTTCACTAACGAGGAAGTATGCGCGTCCGATTCATTTCCGCTTGTGCAGCCTGGCTGACCGCCTTCGCCCTGGCGCAGCAACCGGCAACGCCGCCTAAGCGTGATGCAAGCACGCAATCCAGCGGCCCCTTGGTCGGATCGAGCCCGGTCGACTCGAATCTGAAAGGAATGTTCGAATCGAAGATCAAAGCTGAATGGGACGCTCTAAAGAACAAAGACAAGAAGGCCTATGGCGCAATGCTCGCGGACGACTACCAGGGCGTGGAAGTCGATGGCCAGGGTGAGCGAACCAAGGCACAGGCGATTAACGAAATGGCGGCGTCGAATGTTTTCAACTACACGTTGTGGGGCTTCAAACTGATTCCACTGGGTCCGGACGCTACTTTCGTGATCTACGAAGCCACTCTGCAGTTCCCGCCCCGATCCGTCGTGCATTATTCGAGAGTTTATGTCACCGAGCTTTGGGTCAAAAGTGCAGGTGAGTGGAAAGAGTTGCACTACCAGGAAACGCACGTCAAGTAGCCTCAGTCCTGCGCCGGAGATTTGTTGCAACCGCGCCAACAGCGTTGCCATCCTAAACAGTGAGAGGAGAATCCTATGAGAACGTTTTGGTTCGTGCTGCTGCTTTCGGGCGGCTTTCTGCTGGCGCAAGACAGCAATCCCAGTACTACCAGCCAGCCCAAATCGAAAGCTTCCAAAGGAGAGATAACGGTACAGGGCTGCGTCAGCAGATTTAGCGGCGATTACATACTGATGAAGCAAGATCCAGCGATGACGTGGGAACTTCAGGCTACTGGCAAAATCAGGCTCCGGCAGTATCTGGGGCAGCGGGTGGAAGTAACCGGGAAGGAGTCACCTTCGATGAGTACGAGTTCAGACGCCTTAACCAGAACGGGTTCGGCGGCGTCGGTGACGCTAACCATCGCCTCGATTAAGACCGTCGCTAAAGAATGCACCGTGCACCAGGTCTCCGAATAGCCTGGTGAGCGAACAGGATCTTAGTCGCACTCCGGGGGCATGGACATGATCGCTGATTCAGAGTCGCATGGACGTTTCTTTTTGGCGGGCTCGAGCAATGCCGGTCGATTGTAGCGGAGAATCCACAAGCCTTCGTTGTTGGTAAGAAATATCAAGCCGTGCCCACCGTCGGGAAGGAGGCTGGTAACGCCATCAAATTCCTGAATGGTTTTCGGATTGTGCGGGTCGCTCAAATCCAGAACACGCACGGTTTCAGCGGGATGGTTGCTGCTGGCGAGAGGGGGCTCTTTCTTTTCGGGTGATTCAGCGATACCAACGTCAGGGCTAACCATCTCAAGCTTCCCTGCGGTGGCCTCGGTCGACTCCGCGGTTCGCTTTAGCAGGTTCGGCTTCTCAGGTTTGGAGACATCCACAATCATGAAGCCCTGTTTGGACGCCTGCTGCACGTAGAGGTAATTCTTTCCGTTTTCCCTCTGCAGCAACATTTGATTCCCCGTTGCTTGCGGAAGTGGCAGGTGAGCAATCACCGTTGCGGGCACATCCGTGGGTTTCCTCGGAGGGTCGTCTTTGGCGGGCGATAGCGCGACGAGAGCCAGGGAAAAAACTAGAACAGCGATTCCACTTAGTCCAGCGGCTCTTCGAATGCTCTCCATGAGTCACACCAACTTCGGTTCACAACAACTTCTGGTCTGCGCTTACTGCCCAAAATATATCACAGGCGTTCGTCGGCCGGGCTCGAATTAGACTTACGACTTTAGCCCGCCCCGGATTCACGCATGAGTCCGGGGCGTCCGGGGCTCCTTGCGATCAAAGTCTTCTCTGCGCTATTGTTCGGCGAAGACGCCGATACAGCCATTGCTGCTCTGAGTCGTGCACGGCCCACCTGCCTGCATGGGTACAAACGCATGGTTGCTGGTTGAATCGACCGCAATGCTATGCGAGTTCGCATTGGTTGCAACGTTCTCGAGCCATGTGTTTGTCCCGGCGTCGATCACGCCCATGACCGGCCCGTTGGGCATGTCTCGCGCTGCCAGGTAGTACCGGTTGTCGCCGGAGTTGTACCAGATTTCATCGACCCCGCCGACGTTGGTGATGTTGGCGATAATTGCGCCAGATGCGCCATCAATCACATACTCATTCGGGGGGAACGCCTCGCCGTCGTGATCGGCGCAGCCTACGAGGAAGTTGTTGCCTGGACCCTGCACGATGCTGGTCGGCATGCAATTGGGCATCACGAAACTGTTGATTACGACCGGCCCGTTCGGATTCCCAATCCTAGGATCGATCTCGTCCACAGTACCGATAGTCAAATCAGCCGTAGCGTTGGAATTCGTGACCAGGAAATGACCAGTGTTGGGGTTCCAAGCGCTTCCGCCTAGTCCAGCAGGTGACAGCGCGCCCGTACACCCCGCACCGGGAGCAGTTTGGCTGCAGAATTGTCCCGAAACCGTCAGGATCGGGCCGTGGTGGCAAGGGATAGTTTTGGTTCCGGCGAGGTACGGTGGCGCACCGGAAACGCCGGAGTTCACTTGAGGATTGGATGGGTCGGGGCAGACAAAACCCCCAGCCACCGTGTCGACAGGCACATTGGGATGAAGTCCGAAAGCGAGTCCTTCTCCACCGGAGGCTGTGCCCCCAGCGTTGTCGTAGTAAATCTGGCCGATGATGCAGGAGGGCGCATTAATGGGTCCAAGCGCAGTCCCTATGGGCGGCCCGTATGGGGTCGTTGGAAGGACCGGCAGGCAGTTCGAAGTCCGGGCATTAATACCCGACACGTCGATTAGCGTGGCGAAAGGAAATCCAGGATCGCCATTGGTCACCAAAAGGATTTGATCCTTCGGATCGTAAGACATTTCGTCCGCGCGGAGATCGCCACAACTCGGATCAGAGAACGCCCGTCCGCTGGCAGAAGCGATGCAACCAGCCACGCCGGTAGTATTGCCGCCCGGGTTTCCGGGAAACGGATTGGAATTGCCGACCTGGCCATCAAAATCCGGGGAGAGGCCCGTGGGGATAGTGGCAATCACCGGCGGAAACACTGGGGGATTCGCGGAGAAATTCATCTGGGTCAGGTCGAACGCCACCACCGAACTGCTACCGTTGGCCGTAAACAAGGTCTTGCCATCCGGCGTCACGATTTCGCCATCCGGGCCCGACAACGGATTCACACCGTTGGCGCGCGACGCGCAGCAATTCGCTCCCGGGAATCCTCCAAAGAAGCCATTGGCACCAAACCCGGGAATGTGGAAAGCTCCGGTTCTACAGCCATACCGGACCCAGTTGCCCTCAGCCGAGACGATGGGAGGGATATTCGCCGCCGGCAGGCAGAGGCTGGCAAAGTCTCCTCCTCCCGTGACGCCGTTAAACCCGGTAATTGCGCCGATGGCGATGTTGTTCACCGTATCGACAACGACCACATCCAAGCCGATACGGTCAGAGACGTAATCCCGGTGGTTCACCGAATCAACAACGCTGATGTCGAAGGAGTTGAACGGACCGCCGGGCTCGCCAGTGGGATTGTGCTCGGGCACCGTGATGTTAACGATGTCGGCGTAACCGTCCGCGGTTGTCGTACCGCACACCGGGCAGTTCTTCACGTTCCCGCAGCCGCTGGCCAGCACAAACAATGCCGTGAGAAGAACAGTAAGTAAAATTCTCGATCTCATCGAATCTCCTCCTGCAATTTTCCTTTCAGAGCGGGCTGCATCCAGCCCTCGCCTACAACCAAAACTTTTCCCGCACATTCACCACCGTGCTCCGTCAGATCCTCAGAAGCGGAACTGCAATTCCTGCGTCAAGGCAAAGAAATTCTGCGGCTCCTGCCCGGTAATGCTGGGCTGGTGCAATTGATCGATGTTGACGTTGAACTGATACTTCACCCAATAATTCATGTACCAGTTGATGCCGAATGTGATCTCGTCCGTGTGATAGTCATACTGAGGGACAAAGCCCGGCGTGAAATAGTTGTAGAAATTCGCGGACGGGGCATTCGCCTGAATGCCGGAATAGCGTACTCCGAGTTCCCAAGCTCCCCATCCTCGTCCCGTTCCACCTGGTGTGTCTGGCCCAAAGAGCGGATGCCGGACGCGAGGCGTGCCGTTCTCCGGTCGCTTTTCACCCGTCAGCAGATAAGTGGTCCCAATGTTCCAAGCCTTGGCGCCGATTCCGGGAAGCGTGAAAAAACCGAGGCCACCGACTTGCTCCGATCCCACGCTGTCGCGCTGCTCTTGCTCCTGAACGTATTCACCGCGCAACGCAAACGGTCCCTTCAGATAAGTGAATTCACCTTCGTAGCGCTCGATCGGGCCGTTGATTCTGAGCTGCGGGAAGAACGAGTAAGTCGCGTCAGGCAGAGTTCCGCTGAAGCTCACGTCATTGGAAAGCCCTCGGGAACGAGCGTGGCTGATGGAGCCGCCAAGAGCGAATTGTTTGAGCCACTCGTTTTTCGTTTTGCGCCACGGATAAAAACGGAGCCTTCCTACAAACTCTGGTTCGTTGGTGACATTGGCGGCAACGCCACCTCTGCCGTTGAACGCTCCCACCCAGTACTGCATGACTCCGCCATCAATGTCTCCGTGAATTGTGATGCCGGGACTCCGAAACGCGGTAACGGCGGACGGATACAGCAGCGCTTGCAAACCTCGTTCGACAAAGTCCAGGTTGGTGGCGCCGATGCCGGTTTCCTGGGCGAAAGGCTCCTTGAATTGGCCTGCCTGGAATTGAAACTCGGGCCTGATCCTGACGTTGAGATAGACGTCGCGAACAATAGCGCCGGTAGTGGAGTTGGCGTCGGTCAACAGGGCGAAGTCAAAGTGCGATCCGTAGTTGCCCTGGAAGCCGAAGCGAGCGCGACGCACGAGAAATGTGTCCGAAGGCGCACCGTCGCCCTTGTAGGCGCGGTAGTCGGTATCCACATAGCCGTAGGGGCTTATGCTGAATTGGCCATCCGGACTCTTGATGAAGAAATGCTCTCCGTTCCATCCTGCGGTGAGCGGTGCATCCTTCTTGGGCGCGGCGGGTTGCCCCTGGTCGATGATTCCCGCTTCGCTCTCCGGCCCAGGTTGAACCAGAATCGTGTTCATCAAATGGGCGTTGTCGGTCGCAGTTCCATTCACCGGTTGAACGCTGGCGGTAGCCGGGGCCGACTCGGCCGCGGGCTTCACTTGCGCCGAAGTTCCGTCGGCGGCGGGCGCCGTCTTGCCCGCGACCAACTGCTGAACCATGGCCTTCAGTTCCTCGATGGTCTTGCGCTGCGCAGCGACTTCACTGCGCAGTTCGTTCACCTCCTCCTTGCTCGCGCTCGCGGACGCTGGCGTGCCGCTCTTGTCAGCGGGCTCCTGAGTTTGAGCCCACGAACCTGTGGTTGTGAAGAGAATCAGAAGGATGACGTACGTTGTTAGCGAGCGCATGTTTTCCTCTCCGACCATGATTTGGCCAACAACCGGCCTGACCCGGAGCAAGCGGGCATGAGTCCTCCATGCCGGTTGCCTCGGGGCGACAAATCGCCAAACCGCCGACCTGCGAAAATCATAACTTGTATGAAAAGCGGACCAATCCGCTGGCGCGCCTGTTTACCATGTTTTCTAGTTGCGAGTCAAGTAAAGTTTTTTTTCGTTGCGGAGGGAAGTTACCGTGATGTTAATTTTCTACGGCCAAGAGATGACAGAACAGTAAACACAACCGGTCTGCAATCGCTGATCTCAGAGAAATTAAGCAGGTGCAGATAAACACGGTGACACGGCTCACAAGGAAATGTTGCTGTTCACTGTTACACTGCGTTCTTTCGCGGGAAATCCAGAGACGTCCGCGTCGCGCTGCGATAATTTACAATATTGAAGTAACTTTTGTGGCGAGAAACGAGAATTCATGAGCGCTATCGAACAGGAGCTTTCTGCCTTACACCAATTCCCTCCCTTGAAGCCGCCTCACCGCTATCTGTTCGGGCCCGGACCAAGCATGGTTCACCCCCGCGTGTATGAGGCAATGGCCAAGCCGATTGTCGGGCATCTGGATGCCTACTTCATCCAGATCATGGAAGAAATACAGCAATTACTCAAAACGGCTTATGGCACGAAAGCCGGAACCACGATGGTGATTTCCGGCACGGGCAGCGCCGGCATGGAAGCCGCCGTCGCGAACTTCATGGAACCTGGAGCCAAGTTCGCCGTGTTCGCCAACGGGTATTTCTCAGATCGGCTAACCGAGATGGCGAAGCGGCAGGGCGCGAACGTCGTGCGTTTTGAGAAAGCGTGGGGAGAGACCTTCGGCGATGAGGAAGCTGCCGAGTTCATCCGTCGTGAAAAACCAGGCGTGGTGGGTTATGTTCATGCGGAGACGTCGACCGGAGCCCTGCAAACGGGCAACGCGATTTGCGCCGCAGCTCACAACGCCGGCGCGCTGGTAATCGCGGATTGCGTCACCTCACTCGGTGCCGTGCCGGTGAATTTCGATCACACGGGCATCGATGTTGCGTACAGCTGTACCCAAAAAGGACTGAGTTGTCCGCCGGGATTGTCTCCCATGGCTCTGTCGCCCCGGGCGCTGGAGTGGCTGCGGATTCGAACATCCCCAGTGCGCAGTTGGTACCTTGACCTGAAACTGATCCACGATTACGCTGCGGTGTCGCACCGCTATCACCATACGGCGCCGATTTCCATGTTTTACGCGTTGCGCGAGGCGCTGTTGGTCATCGCCGGAGAAGGCATCGAAAATCGTTGGGAGCGGCACCGGCGCTGCCACAAGTTCTTTGTGCAGGGTGTAGAAGAAATGGGACTGCGCATGCACGTTCCTGAACAGTATCGGATTCCGACCTTGAACACCGTGTGCGTTCCAGCCGGAGTGGACGACGCCAAAGTGCGTGGGCGGCTGCTGGAAGAGCAAGGCATTGAGATCGCAGGCGGTTTCGGACCGCTCGCGGGCAAGGTTTTCCGCATCGGTGTGATGGGCCCGTTGGCGACCGAAGATAATGTAAAGTTCTTCCTGAAGGAGATGAGAAAAGCGCTGAGCGCGGAGGGCTACTCGGCTACTCGTGCGTAGGTGGTTCACTCAGGATGGACCGCCCAAAGAATGCGGCTCGATCCCTTCGTTTCCTAACAATATCGAGGGATTACTCAATCACCTTGCACCCACGCGGTAAAGGCGACCACGAATGACACTGAAGTCAGTACAAACGCTGCTTGACGTTTTGCATTTTGCTGATAGTCATACCGCAATTATCGTTCCTGAACTTGGAGTCTCCGTTACCTACGATTCGCTTCGCCAGCAGGTTTTGGCCATGGCGGACGCATTAGCTTCTGCCGGCATTCGGCGCGGCGATCGTGTGGCCATTGTGTTGCCGAATGGATTGCGTGCGATTGTAAGCTTTCTCGCCGCGTCCATTGCCGGGACTGCCGCCCCCTTGAACCCGGCGTATCCGTATGAGGAGTTCCATTTTTTCCTCGGGGATACCGATGCTCGCGTTTTACTTTGTCCGACGGTGGGCGCGGAATTCGCGCGCAGCGCCGCCGCCGACCGCAAGATCCCGGTGCTCTCGGTAGAACTGAACGCCAAGGGCAGCGTTGCCATCGTCAATGCTCCCACCGGAGCGTCTGCAAGCGAACCTACGGCAGATGACATTGCCCTCATCCTGCACACCAGCGGAAGCACGGGACGGCCCAAGCGGGTGCCCTTGCGGCATTTCAACCTGGCTGTCTCGGCCGCAAATATCGCAAATACCTACGGGCTCTCCGAAGAAGATGTTTCGCTGTGTATCATGCCGTTGTTCCACATCCACGGATTGATTGGTTCAACCATGGCAACCTTGCTTACCGGGGGGGCCGTAGTCGTTCCCCCAAAATTCAACGCGCTTTCTTTTTGGCGAACAGTTAGAGGACATGGCGTGACCTGGTATTCGGGAGTGCCCACAATGCATCAACTCCTGCTGGCCCGGGCTCACCACAAACCCGCGGAAGCTGCCTCGCTGCGCTTCATCCGTTCCTGCAGCGCGCCCCTGTCGCCAGAGCTCATTCACCAGATCGAAGAACTGTTTGGAGTGCCATTCGTCGAGGCCTACGGAATGACAGAAGCTTCTCACCAGATGACCTCGAATCCTCTACCGCCGCGGCATCGCAAGGCCGGATCGGTAGGAGTAGGCACCGGCCTCCGCGTCAGGATCATGGACCAAGCCGGCAATTCCCTCGAAAACAATCAACGCGGGGAAATCGCGATCCAGGGCGCGAATGTATTTCGTGGATACGAAAATAATCCGGAAGCCAACGCCCGCGCCTTCGTCAACGGATGGTTTCGCACCGGAGACCAGGGCTATCTCGACGAAGATTGTTACCTGCACTTGACGGGCCGCATTAAAGACATCATCATTCGCGGCGGAGAGAACATCGCGCCTCACGAAGTAGATGAGATTCTGCTGAAACATCCCGCTGTCGCAGCAGCCGTTACTTTTGGTTGCGCGCATCCCACGTTAGGTGAAGAAGTGGCAGCGGCTGTGGTCTTGCACGAACCGCACGGGGCCACCGAATCAGCGCTCATCAAGCATTGTCGCGAGTCGCTGGCAGAATACAAGTGTCCAACCAAGATTTATCTGGTGAAGAGCATCCCAACCACCGCGACCGGGAAGATTCGGCGCCGCGCGGTCGCCGCCGCGCTCGCGGATAACCAGCGATGAAATTCCTGATCGCGGGAGCTGGGGCAATTGGAGCCTACATCGGCGCGTGCATGGCGCAGGCCGGGATCGATGTCACACTGTTCGCGCGCGGGCCTCATCTGCGCGCCATGCAAGAACACGGTGTGCAGGTGAAAAGTGGCGATGGGGATTTCGTGGCGCGGCCCAAAGTCGCCAGCTCTCTCGAAGAAGTCGGGCCGGTGGATGTTGTCTTTCTCGGAGTAAAAGCGCACGGCTTGCCGCTACTTGCGCCTCAACTGAGGCCAGTGCTGGGACCGGACACGTGCGTCGTCAGCACTCAGAATGGAATTCCCTGGTGGTACTTCCACGGTTTCGGCGGCGAATGGGAAGGGATGCGTCTCGAGCGCGTGGATCCAGGCGGCGTAATTTCCTCGACCATCGAAGCGCATCGCGTGGTTGGCTCCATCGTTTACTTTTCAACGGAAATTACCGCGCCGGGAGTGATTCAACACATCGAGGGGAACCGCATCACTCTCGGCGAACCGGACGGCACGCGCTCTGAGCGCTCCCGTCGAATTGCGGAGGCGCTCATCGCTTCCGGCTTGCGCTGCCCCGTCACGACTCG
>DATNHO010000052.1:0-15783 GCA_035604895.1 Terriglobales bacterium
TTCGCGGGTTCAAGGTCGGCCGGAATGAAAATCCAGGCTTTGAATCCGTTTCGCGCCGCTTGCGCCGCCACGGAATTTGCCAGGTTTCCGGTCGAAGAGCATGCGACAGTATCGAAGCCGAAGCTGCGCGCTTGTGCCAGCGCTACCGCCACCACGCGGTCTTTAAAGCTAAGGGTGGGCAAACAGACTGCATCGTTTTTTATAAACAGATTCTCAGCCCCAAGACGCGCCGCCAGTTGCGGTGCTCGAAGCAGAGGTGTAAAACCCACCGGTAAACTCGGCTGATAATTGGGCGGCAGCGGCAGCAACTCCGCGTATCGCCACATGTTGGCGGCGCGGGTGCTGATCCGCTCGCGGGTGAACCCGCCACGCACGGCGTCGTAATCGTAGAAAACTTCCAGAGGAGAAAAACAGTCGTCGCAGATCGACCGCGGCTGGTTCCCCCAACTTTTGTGGCATTCCCGGCAGCGCAATTCATAGTTCGTGGAAAGGCCCGCAACAACGCCCGTTGAAACACTTGCAGCAGCGCTCATCACCTACTCGCTTTCTGGAGCCGCGGGACGAGCCTTCAGAACTGCTTAAAACGCGAACCTCTTTGCCGGGAAAACTAATGGAGGAAAAACAAGAACGAGATGCTGAAATTGCGGGCACCCCGAATCTCATGTCCCCCGTTTCCGGGTGAGAGTTGACACCAGACGACCGGGAGATGACTCCCGATCCGGTTGTCGTGGCTTCTTAGGGCTCGTCCCTCAGCCACTCTTCATGAAATCCAAGGTCTGCTCCGAAGAGCAAACTTGTTTTGGATATTACATTGCCGCCGATTGTGCCGTCAACCACATGCTACATAAAGCTCGTCAGCCCAAGCCTAACGCCGTGGGGTGTTTTGGCTGATAGAGGCCGATCTGCGCCCCGCTGGGAAGTTTGATCCTGGTGATCGAACCCCAGCGCTCGTTATGAACCTCCGAACATGCCACGCCTTTTTTCCTCAGCGCAGACATCTCGACCTTGAGATCGTCACACATCAAATAAAGTTCGTGCCGATTATTCCCCTCGTCGGGATGGACCGCGGCCTCCGCCGGAGGCAAAGCAAAAATCAGCCATCCGTGGCCCGCATCTACAGACTTGAATCCAAGGACATCTCGAAAGAACGCGCGATCCGCCTCTGCATCCTTGCTGTACACGATGACATGCGCACCCAAAATCATAAACGTCCTTTCTCGTCCCGTTCCGGAGGCAGTTTCTTGCAGCCAACCGGCTAGTTGATCTTTTTCCAAACTACGTCTTCGTTATTTCTCCGGTCAATCAGCGCATCCACTTTCCCGCTGTCGACGTGGTGAAAAAGAATTCGGCCCTCAACTCCTTTGCGAAAGAATATGTCCGTGGCTTCAGGAATGAGAAGGTCCTTCGGCCGGTTACCGCGCTGGCGGTATAAAAGCTTGCCGTCGGTCGAAACCGTCAGCGTGTTCCCCGGAGCAAGTCCGTAGGTTCCGACATACTCGGCAAACTTGGCCGTATCCGCTTTGCCGGGCGCTGGGTCTTCGTAGTACCGCAGCACCTGACTCGCAATAATTTGCCATTGCCCGTTGCGGCGCATCCAGGTGTCAGTTTCGTGATAGCGCGCGGTCATCTCCTGGCCGAAGATGGTTTCTTTTTCATCCTCGTCGTAGCTCAAGATCGCGATGTGGCGCTCGATGTGGCTTTTGGCGTTCGCTATCTTGATGCTGCCCGAATAGCCCGTCGGCAACGGGGTGATATCGGCGACCAGAGCCGCTTTGTTCATGTTCCTGCCTTTTTCGTCGAAGAACAAGCAATCGTCGGCAAAGTATTTTTTCCAGGGATTTTGGTCACCCACCGCGACCGAATCCGCCAGTTGCTGCGCCCGCCGTACAAGCTCGTCCTGCGTGATGTCGCTTTTCGACATACAGGATGTCAGGGTTAGCAACATCAACCCAATCGCGAACAACAGAATGATCGGCTTCTGCACGATACCCTCCAGCCATCTGAGACTTCGCCGACACGACGACGTTAGCAAAGTAGTTTTGTCCTTGCCGTGGCTCACCCTTTCAGCCTGCCTGCGGTTTCGCAGAGCGCAGCTTCCAAACGGCCTGCCGCAGAATGCCCAGCCAGACTACAGCGTCGCGGGCCGGCAGGTTCAGGCGCCGGACCAGGCGGCGCATTCTTTCCTCCACGTCGGCTATCGGACGACGAGTCAGATAGCCGCTGGTGCGCATTACTTCGAGCAGCGTCGTGGTGAGCCGCTCAAGCTCGACCGAGGTTGCACGCTTCGCATCTTCTGCTGGCCGCGGAGCTTTGCCATCGCGCACTAACTCGTAGAGGCACACGGCGACTGCCTGCCCCAGGTTCATCGAAATGTTTTCTTCACACGTCGGGATGCGCATCAGCCAGTGGCAGTGACTGAGAGCGGCGTTCGAGAGCCCGAACTTCTCCGAGCCGAACAAAAGAGCAACCCGGCTCGATCCCAGTTGCTTGCGGATCAACCGCGCGCCATATTCCAACCGTCTGAGTGGATGTTGTAATTCCCGATGACGCACCGCCGTCGTTCCGACCACAAGTGTACAGTCCGCAACGGCTTCGGCCACCGTCTTGTACTCTTCCGCGCTTTGCAACAACGCCGAGGCCCCGACCGCCGAACGCGCCTCGCGAAAACCTGCTTCGTAGGGGTTCACCACGCGTAGACGCCGGAATCCGAAATTGCTCATGGCGCGAGCTGCGGCTCCGATGTTGAGAGGGTTACGCGCAGCCACCAGTACCACCCGCATACCGTCGAACTCATGTGTACCAGCCAAGAATTCCCACCAAATGTAGGCGCGGGCGTCCTCGCCCGTGCGAGTCCCACTTGAAGTCAGCTATTCAATGTGCGAAACGATCGCAAAAGGAATTTATCGACTGTACTGATTCATCTTCTTCTCTTCATGTCGCTCCAGGCCCAGCTGAATCAATCGCCCAATTAAGTCGCCATACGATACGCCAGAAGCCGCCCACAGCTTGGGATACATGCTGATCGTAGTAAAGCCAGGCATGGTGTTGATTTCGTTCAGGTATATCTTGCGAGTTTTGGGCTCCATCAGAAAATCCACCCGCGCCAGCCCCGCGCAATCTACTGCTTTAAACGCGCCGATCGCCAACCGCTGCACCTCTTTCGTTTCTGCTTTGCTGAGCTTGGCAGGAATGATCAGCTGCGATCCTTCGTCAAGATACTTGGCGTTGTAGTCGTAGAATTCCGTGCTGGGGACGATCTCGCCCGGCAGTGAGGCCTCGGGCCTGTCGTTTCCGAGCACCGAACATTCGATTTCTCGCGCCTTGTGCTTTGGTCCACCCACGCCCTGCTCAATGACAATCTTGCGATCGAACTTTGCCGCTTCTCCAATCGCTGGGCCGAGTTCCTTGCGATCATGCGCCTTGGAAATTCCCACCGACGATCCCAAATTCGCCGGCTTCACAAACACCGGATACTTCAGCTTGCTCTCGACCAGCTTCTGAACTTTCTTCGAGTTCGCTTCCCACTCACTCCGCAAAAACGTGACGTGTTTCACAATCGGCAATCCTGCGGCGCGGAAGAGCGCTTTCATGACGTCCTTGTCCATGCCGGCAGCGGAGCCAAGCACGCCCGCGCCCACGTAAGGCATGTCCGCCAACTCCAGCAACCCCTGGATGGTTCCGTCCTCGCCGAAAGTTCCGTGCAGCACCGGGAAAATAATGTCGACATCGATAGCGCGGTCAGCGGCGCGGCGAGTGAGCGCGTGAGAAGATGCGTCAGTCGCGAACGGAGTCATGGCGCCGTGTCTCTGCGGCTCAGGCGGCACGACCACAGACTCACCGCGGGCCAGAACGGCAGCCCCTGGCGTCGAGTCAGGGTCACCCGCACGCAGATGCTTTTGATCTTCAAATTTGCCGAGCAGCAACCGCTCCGCGTCTGCGGCCGTGACCCATCGCCCTTCCTTGGTGATGCCGATGGGCACGACTTCGTACTTATCTTTGTTGATAGCGTTGAAGACCGACGCGGCCGAGAGCAGCGAAACTTCATGCTCCCCGCTGCGTCCGCCAAACAGAATGCCGACTCGAATCTTTTTCATGAGCTTTCAGTCTGGACGCCGAGCGGCCTCGGCGTCAATTGCGGTTCGGATTCCGGGACCAAAATCGACGATGTGTTCCACGTGGAACACATGGAAAATTGTAAACGCATGATTAAGGGCGACTTAGTGCGCGTCACTTCCCATGGAGCACGCTTCAGCGTACTCACGAAAGTAGACTTGACAGTTGGCAGCGCGAATCCGCTACAGAATCTTCTTGCCGAATGCCGACAGCGCCAGTTCGACAGCCAAGTCCGCCGTGCGGTTGTGTTCGTCAATTACGGGATTCACTTCGACGATCTCGAAGCTCAGCATGCGGCCGTGGTCGGCGATGATCTCCATCGCGAGATGCGCTTCGCGATAAGTTGCTCCTCCGCGAACCGGGGTTCCTACGCCGGGTGCGTCTTCGGGATCGACCCAATCCATGTCGAGCGAAACGTGGTAGCCGGCAGTGCCTCGCCCGGCGGCGCGCAGAGCTTCTTCCATCACCGTGCGCATGCCGCGCTCATCAATGTCGCGCATGGTGAAAACGTGGATTCCGGTTTTGCGCACGTTTTCCTTTTCGATGGCGTCGATGTCGCGTACTCCGACCAGCACACAGTTTTCCGGCTTAACCTTGGGAGAGAAGTCGAAGATGTTGGACAATTCTGGAGGACCGAGCCCCATAATTGCCGCCAGGGGCATGCCGTGAACGTTGCCGCTGGGAGAGCTGTCAGGCGTGTTGACGTCGGTGTGCGCGTCAATCCAAATCAATCCGATTTTCTGGTTCTGGCGGCGATAAAATTCGGCGACCCCGGCAACTGTTCCCGCCGCAATGGAATGATCGCCGCCCAGAGTAATCGGCACTTTGCCCGCCTCCAGCGTCTTCACCACGAGTTCCGCGTGTTTCGTGCAGGTGGCAGTGATCTCTTTTAAATATTTTGCGTGCGGATCGCCTTCCTTCTTCTGCTCGGCGATGGCGACAGATACGTTGCCCGCGTCTTCAACCACGTGGCCGAGCGCCTCCAATCGCGCTTCAAGGCCAGCCACGCGTACGGCTGAGGGTCCCATATCCACGCCGCGGCGCGACTGGCCGAGGTCGAGCGGTACCCCGATGACGCGAATCTTCCGGGGAGTGATGCTGGAGAAGGATGGAGTAATGTTTGTCATAAGTTCGTGCTAACTTACCGCTCGCCCGTGGAAGGTCCCTAGGGATACAACCGGTGCAACATTCTCGGGAACGGAATCGTCTCGCGCACGTGTTCCAGCCCGCAGATCCATGCTACTGCCCGCTCGATTCCCATGCCGAATCCGGAGTGGGGCACGCTTCCGTATTTTCGCAAATCGAGATACCACTTGAACGCTTCTTCCGGCAAACCGTGTTCGTGAATGCGTTTGACCAGCAGATCGTATGATGCCATGCGCTGCGAGCCGCCAATAATTTCGCCATAGCCTTCGGGCGCGAGCACGTCCACGCACAGGGCCAGATCGGGCCGCAGCGGGTCCGGCTCCATGTAGAACGCCTTCACTTTCGCGGGATAGCGATGAACCATCACCGGCCGGTCGAACTGCGACGAGATGTAGGTCTCGTCCGGCGAACCCAGATCTCCGCCCCATTCGAAGTTGTTTTCGAGAGCGCCTTTCGCGTGTGCTTCCTGCAGCATCTTTACGGCGTCGTCGTAGGTGATCCGCGGAAATGGAGCGTCGATTTTCTCCAATTTCGAAACATCGCGGCCAATAGTTTGCAGATCGGGGCGTCGGCGTTCCAGGCAGCGCTTTACCAGAAAAATGAGAAGCCCTTCAGCGAGCTGCATGATGTCGTCGAGCTCGGCGTAAGCCACTTCTGGCTCGACCATCCAGAACTCAGTCAGGTGACGTCGAGTTTTGCTTTTCTCGGCGCGGAACGTGGGGCCGAACGAATACACCTTGCCCAGCGCCATTGCGGTCGCTTCGATGTAAAGCTGTCCCGACTGCGTGAGATACGCCTGCTCGTCAAAGTAATCGACGGGGAACAAGGTGCTGGTACCTTCACACGCGGCCGGCGTAAGAATTGGCGGATCGGTCAAGGTGAAGCCGCGCTCGTCAAAAAAATCGCGCGCAGCTTTGATGATCTCGGCGCGGACCCGGAGAATCGCGGCCTGGCGCGGGGTTCGCACCCACAAATGCCGGTGTTCCATCAGGAAATCGACGCCGTGTTCCTTCAGGGAGATGGGATAGGGATCACTCTCGGCGACGCGCTGGACTACCCGCACATCTGAAATGTCCAACTCGAAGCCGCCGGGAGCGCGTTTGTCGGCGCGCACTTTGCCTTCGACAATCACGCTCGATTCCTGAGTCAATCCTTTTACCTCTTCAAAGACTTCCGGTGAAACCGCGTTCTTAGGCACGACGCCCTGGATGACGCCTGAGCCGTCACGAAGCTGCGGAAACAGCAGTTTCCCACTCTCACGCAGGTTGTAGAGCCAGCCGCGAATGGTGACGCTCTGACCCTCGTGTTTGCCGACTTCGATGATTGTAGTTATGGGAGATGACATAATTAATTTGTTAATTTAGTAATTGAGGAATTTGGTAATTGCAAACGACGTAGTTTAATTGCTCGATTACTAAATTACTCGATTGCTCAGTTTCCGATGGTTACGATTCTTCCAACTTTCGGTACGCTTCGGCCATCCTTTCGACCGGATTGACCTTTTCATCGCCCTCGATCTCCAGCAGCAATGGTGGAGTATGCGGCGCCGAGCGCAGCAGTTCCATAGCTTGTTTCCAGTCGATAGATCCGCTTCCAGGCCAAAGGTGCGAATCGTTGTCTTTGGCGTTGTCGTGGATATGAGTGGAGTGGACGTAATTCTTGACCGTTTCAAATGCCTGAGGCACATCGCTCATGATGTGCGCGTGACCGAAATCAAAACATACGCCCACGTCATCGAAGTGTGCCGCGCGGATGAATTCCACCAGACGCTCGGGGATGGACAATTCATTAGGGATGTTCTCCAGCAGAATACGCACTCCGAGCGGCTTCGCGAAGGCGCGCAGATGTTCGACCGAAGTCATTGCGGCTTCGAGTTTCCGATCGTCAAACGACTCTCCGCTCACGCCCAGGTGCTGAATCAGAAAACGAAACGGGATGTGCTCAGCCAACTCGATAGCGCGTTTTATTTCGTCCATGGCATCGACTCGACCGGCGCGATCGGCTGAAGCAACGTTGATCGGCGGAGACCCGGTGCGTCCTCGTTCATAGTCGGCGTAAAGAGGCGCGTGTACCGAGTTCAAAGTAATCCCGCTGGTGCGGAACCAGTCCGCGATTTCCCGCACATGCTGCTTGCGGTTGGCGTAGTCCAGATGCTGCCGCGCGGCAAAAATCTCGATCGTCTGCGCTCCGCCGCGCACCAACCCATCCAGCAGCCCAGGATGCAAGCGTTCTTTAACATAGACGTACGTCGATATCGCTTTCAGCATCAGTAACCCACTGCCTTTCCGTTATTTCTGAAGTCGCTCGCACCCAGACGTTCGCCGGTTTTCGGATCGATCGCGATGCACTCCCCGTCGCTCCAGTAGGCTCCGATCTCGACTTTGTGTCCCATTTGCTCGAGCAACTTGACGGCATCCGGGGGAAACCACTGCTCGACGTTCACCACATCCGGCATCCATTGATTGTGGAATCGAGGTGCATCCACCGCTTCCTGGATATTCATACCGTAGTCCACGACGCCCATCAGGATATTAGCCACGGTGGTGATAATCCGCGCCCCGCCCGGCGAACCCAGCACCAGATAGAGCTTCCCATCCTTCAGCACAATGGTCGGCGACATGGCCGAAAGCGGGCGCTTTCCCGGTCCGATCGCGTTCCCGGGGCCCTGAATCAGCCCGTAAAGATTTGGGACTCCCGGTTTCGAGGCAAAGTCATCCATCTCGTCATTCAGCAGGAAGCCCAGACCCTCCGCGGTAACCCGAGAACCGAACTCATCATTCAACGTCGTTGTGACCGCGACGGCGGTTCCTTCCTGATCGACGACCGAATAATGCGTTGTGTGCTCGGGCTCACGTACGACCAAAGGTTGTGGATGCTGCGAAGCGTACTGTTCCAATTCGCTGAAAATCGCGGGCCGCTTCAGATCTTTGCTGACACTGGCGCGCGCGGGATCGATCGACCCCCGCCAGGCCGCGGCATACTTCTTATCGAGAAGTTGGGGCACGGGAATCTTGGAAAAATCCGGGTCCCCCAAGAACTCCGCACGATCATAAAACGCGCGTCGGAAAGCCTCAACTGTCAGATGGATCGACGCCGCTGACCGGTTTCCAGCCTTGGCAAGGTCGTAACCTTCCAGAATATTCAAGATTTCGGCCAGGGCAACGCCACCCGACGACGGTGGAGGAGCACTGATGATTTCGTAACCGCGATAGGTTCCGCGTATCGGTTCGCGCTCTTTCACGTCGTAGTGAGCGAGATCATCGGCTGTAATCTGGCCTCCGCCCTTCTGAATCGAACCAGCCAATTCCCGTGCCATCGCGCCACGATAAAAGTCGTCGGGGTTACTCGCGATCCGTTCCAGCGTCCGAGCCAAGTCGGGCTGCCGGAAGACCTCACCCTGCTTATAATAATTTCCGTTGCGCTGGAAGATACGCCGCGACTCGGGGAACTTCGCCAAGTCTGCGTCTTGAAGATCGCGTGCATCCTGCCAGTCCAGCGGATAACCATCCCGTGCCAACTTGATGGCCGGCGCCATGGCCTTGGCGAGAGTCAGTCTGCCGTATCGCTTCTCCGCGTAAACCATGCCTGCGACCGAACCCGGCACTCCGATGGCCTTGTAGCCGACGACACTCGCGTTGTCGATGACATTGCCGTGAGCATCGAGGTACATGTTCGCTGTGGCTGCCGCAGGAGCTTTCTCACGATAATCGACGAAATGTACGGACCCGTCCGCCTGGCGGATGAGCATGAATCCGCCGCCGCCAAGGTTTCCCGCCTGCGGATAAACCACTGCCAAAGCAAAGCCTGTGGCCACGGCGGCATCGATGGCGTTCCCGCCTGCTTGCATGATCTCAACTCCCGCGCGCGATCCGAGTTCGTGAACGCTGACGACGATGGCATGCTGCGCGTGGACCGGTTCCGTCGCCGCCACTGCGAGAGCGGCCCAAGCTACCAGCGCAGCCAGCAGCAACGCCACGAATCGATTGCACTTAAATCGCATGGAATCTGAGACTGTGGGCGGACCTTTGAGGCTAGCGTAGTGAGCGAGTGGGAGTCAAATTTGCGAGGGCAGCAACGGCTGCGAACTCGAGTTTGTCAGCTTTCAGCAACCTCTACGGCCCTAGCTTCGCTTCTTTTTTTGTGGTGCTTTGCGTCTCTTCCGGTTCAAGCCGCTGCCTGTGATTCTTGTTGCTTTAACTTTCATGTTCGCCTTTTGTTCGCTTTTATGGGGTACCATCTCATAGGACTGTCGAATCAGATCCTCCAATTCATCTTTACGGAGCACATCCAATCGCTCCAGCAAAACCCATTTGTAGCGGCCCACATACGGCGCTGGACGAACCCCTTCCAGTTCGCACAATTGGGCAAAATTTTCGGGCGTGCACTTGAGGCACAGGCTCTGCGGAACCGCGCCCAAGCTCAGAGTGACAAAAATCTTTGCGGCCACTTTGAAGCAAAGAGTCTCGCCCCACTGCAAGTTTTCCCTTGCTTGCGGAAAGGAGAGACAATAGTCTCGAACCGAATCAACGTTCATACTGATTGAACCATCTGAGATAAACCGGTACCCGCCACTCGAACGGACAAGGAGATTGAAATGGAAACCCGTCAGCTTGGCAAGTCCGATTTGAACATCAGCCGCGTAGGTTATGGCGCGTGGGCCATCGGCGGAGGTGGTTGGCAGTTTGCCTGGGGAGCGCAGGACGACGACGACTCCATCGCCGCAATTCACCGCGCGCTCGAATTGGGCGTCAACTGGATCGATACCGCGGCGGTTTACGGGTTGGGGCACTCCGAAGAGGTCGTCGCCCGGGCGCTCAAGACCTGGCCTGGCGCGAAGCCCTACATTTTTACCAAGTGCGGTTTGCCCTGGGACGCGCAGCGCAATGTCCAGAAGATTCTGCACGCAGATTCCATTTGCCGTGAACTCGAAGGCAGCCTGCGCCGCCTGGCCGTCGATTGCATTGATCTCTACCAGATCCATTGGCCTCCGGAGCCGGACTCGCCTGAACTTGAAGAAGGGTGGTCCATTCTTGCGGCGCTGCAACGCCAGGGTAAGGTGCGTTGGATCGGTGTCTCCAATTTCGAGGTCAAACAAATGCGCCGCGCGCAGAGCATCGCTACCATCACCTCACTGCAGCCGCCGTATTCGCTGATCAATCGTGGGGTCGAGCAAGACATTCTTCCTTACTGCCAGCGTGAAGACATTGGCGCGATCGTCTATTCACCGATGGCTTCCGGGCTTTTGACGGGAGCGATGACCCGGGAACGCGCGGCGAGGCTGCCGAAAGACGACTGGCGCAGCAGCGATCCTGAGTTCAAGGAGCCGAGACTATCGCGGAACCTTGCGCTTGTGGAGCGGCTGCGGGAAATCGGGAAGCGTCACGGCCGCTCACCGGGCGAAGTGGCGATTGCCTGGACGCTGCGAAATCCCGCGGTAACCGGTGCGATTGTCGGAGCACGCAATGCTCGTCAAGCCGATGGCGTAATGCGAGCCGGAGAATTCCAACTCACCGACAAAGAAACTAACGAAATCGAAGACTTTTTCGAAGAAACCGCTGCGTAGCATCAAGAACACCGGAGGCGTTCTTTCGCTTACTCAAAGCTGGAGGCCAATGGCTGAAAGCTCTACACTTCCTGCTTGGCTTCGCCCAACGTCACTTGCACGTCCATCTTTTTCTTCCCGCGGTAAACAGTGATGCGGACCGTATCGCCGGCGCGGTGATTGTTCATCATCTGCGCCAGTTCTTGCTGGTCTTCAACCTTTTGTCCATCAATTGCCACGATAAGGTCTCCGCCCACTGTGATCGGAATATTTCCCAGAAACGCGCGCTCGTTGCCGCCCCGCAGGCCGGCGTTGTCTGCCGCCCCGCCTGGCACTGCTTGCACGATCAGCAATCCGTAGTCCGCTGCCAGTCCCAATTGCTCTGCCAACTCAGGGTCGATGGGAATTGTGCGCACGCCCAGTGCCGGACGCCGCACCCGGCCGAGAGTGAGCAGATCGTTGATGACCGCTTTGGCGGTATTGATGGGAATCGCAAAGCCGATGCCCGCGCTCTGGCCGACGCTCGAAGCGATCATGGTGTTGATGCCGATTACCTCGCCGTGCATGTTCAGAAGCGGGCCGCCAGAATTTCCAGGATTGATCGAAGCGTCGGTTTGGATGGCCTCGTCAATCGTCATGCCGTCGGGCTCTTGCACGGAACGGATCGAACTCACGATCCCGCGCGTCAGCGTTCCCGACAATCCGAACGGATTGCCGATTGCGTACACTTTCTGGCCGACTTGCAAATTGCCAGAGTTGCCGAGCACCATCGGGGTGAGGTCGGGCGCCTTGATCTGAACCACAGCTAAATCATGCGAGCGATCGGTCCCCACGATGGTGGCCTTATACTTCTTGCGATTGTGCAGCGTCACTTCGATTTGGCGCGCCTGCTCGATTACGTGATAGTTAGTGAGAATGTGTCCGTCTTTGTCGATAATGAAACCTGACCCCTGGCCTTCCTCGGGCACCAGTCCGTAGAAGAAGTCAAGCGTAACTACCTTCGACGTGATGTTCACCACCGAACCTATATTCTTGCGGTATACGGTGATATTGTTCTGCTCTTCAGCGTCGAGCAGGTCGCTGGCCGCCGCTTCGCTTATTTCGATCTTGCCCGGACGCCCGACCCAATCCACAGGCCTCTGCCGGCCGGAGTGGTAGGTCGTGAAATAGAAAAACGCGCCGGCAAGAATCACGGCGAACAAAACAGGACGAAGCAGCCTCATAGTTCAGCAACCTTCCACGAGTTCACATTCTATTGTAATAAATACCGGCCGGGTCCTACCCCGTAGCGCGCTTCAGTTCGTCGTAAACTTTTCGTACCTGCTTTTGAGTGTGGTCCAACGACCCCGAATTGTCTATTACGTAGTCGGCAGCTTTGATCTTCTCTTCATCCGAAAACTGGGCCGCCATCCGCCGCGTAACCTCCCTGCGAGCGGCGTCCTCGTCCACACCCAAACGCACAGCCCAGCGATGAACTCGCTGTTCGGACTCGCAGGTCACAACCACCAGGCGGTCAAAACGCTTCGCCACCCCGGCTTCCAAAATCAGCGCAGCCTCAACCATGGCAATCGCCCGCGGATCTCCGCGGCCAATTTCCTCCATCCATTCCTCCTGCCTTCGAATTACAGCGGGATGGACAATTTGATTCAGCTCTTGAATACGGGAAGGCTTGTTTTCCCCCGGCGAACCGAACGCCGCTTCGGCCAGGCGGGCGCGATTGACGGTGCCATCAGGGTTGAGAATTCCACCGCCGAAATGCTGTACTACTTCCTCGTAGACACCTTCACCCGGCTGCATGAGTTGGTGGGAAATCGCATCCGCCTGAGTCAGATGGGCGCCGAACGCCACAAACATTTCTCCCACAACGGATTTGCCGGAAGCAATCCCGCCCGTCAGTCCGACTTTCAGCAAGCCAGCCTCATCTGGAAAACCCGATTCACCACGGAGACACGGAGGCACGGAAAAAGGAATGCATCGTCACCGGACGAAGAAAACTCTCACGATCTTTTTCTCGGTGTCTCGGTGTCTCCGTGGTAAGAGTCCCTCAGATCCGTGAAACCTCCGCCACCCGCCCGCCTCGCCGTAGTTTCGCTGCCCGCATCGTGTTCGCCATCAGCATCGCGATGGTCAATGGCCCTACACCTCCGGGCACTGGCGTAATCGCCCCTGCCACCTCCGCCACCTGGGGATGGACGTCTCCCACCAGCGTCGACCCCTTTGTACGAAACGTTTCTTCTCGCCTCGCATTCCCCCCGAACAATCGATCGAACTCCGTTCTGTCCGTTACCTGGTTCATGCCCACATCGATCACCGTCGCACCCGGCTTGACGAATTCGCGCGTAATCATTCCTGCCCGGCCAATGGCGGCGACCAAAATGTCCCCGCGCCGGCAAACTCCGGGAAGATCGCGCGTCTTCGAATGGCAAACCGTGACGGTTGCGTTGCCATTGAGCAACAGCATCGCCGTTGGCTTGCCCACGATGTCACTGCGTCCTACGACCACGGCTTCTTGGCCGGCAATCGGAATGTTGCTGCGCCGCAGGATTTCCATAATTCCCGCCGGTGTGCAAGGCACAAGCCCCGGCCGCTGCGTCGAGAGGAAGCCCACATTCATTGGATGAAACCCATCCACATCCTTGGCGGGATCGACCGCTATCAAAATTTTCTTGGCATCCACGTGTGCAGGCAATGGAAGCTGCACCAGGATGCCGTCGATCTCGTCACGGCGATTCAGGTCAGCGATCAGTTCAAGCAATTCCTCCGTGGAAATGGTCTCTCGCGGAGTGTGCTGCTCGCTATAGATTCCGACTTCTTCGCTGCTTTTCACTTTTCCCCGAACATAAACCTCCGACGCCGGGTTGTGGCCGACCAGGATTACCGCGAGTCCGGGACGCATCCCCGCACCCGTCATCGTCTTTACTGCAGACGCAACTTCCGCGCGAATCTCGCGGGCGATCCGGTTACCGTCCAGGACAATCGCAGCCATCAGCCCTCACTTACTCAGTTTTCCATACTGGAAAGTCTGCGTCCCCTGCTTTCTCCACATTCAGCTCAGCAAACTCCCGCACTCGGTCCAGGCCCGCCTGCAATTCCGCATGGAACCGTTCTTTTTGAGAATCATCCGCATCTTCCGGAACCGCGATTCGCCGGCTCACCCGCATCAGCGCCCGCGAAAACGGTTTCGGAATCATCGACCGGTCCCACGTATTCAGGATCCAGGCCTTGTCCACTGCGATGTGAAACGCGACCATTGGCGCACCCGTCGCGCGTGCCAGTAGAACCGGCCCCGGCTTGGCCACAAATCGCGGACCGCGCGGGCCATCGATGGTGAACGCCACGGCCCAGCCCTGTTCGAGCTCCCGCCGCATGCCCAGCAATGCCCGGACCGCGCCCCGGCTGGTTGATCCGCGCACTTTGACAAAACCAAATTTCCGGATAATACGTCCTGTCCATTCTCCATCAAAACTATCGCTGCTCATCACCCTGATCTGCAAGTTCCGCCAGATGTAAGTTGCCGGGAAAATGCAGCTGTGCCAAAACGCAAAAACAATGGGGCGCGCTCCGAGAGCCGTCGGCGCCCCATCTTCAAATGACACCGACACGCGCAGCGTCGGCCCAATTATCCGGATCGCCAGGAATCCCGTCCACGTGATCAGCCAAAGCAAGAATCTTTGCCACAAAGTATAAGGCCGCCCCTGCGTCGATGCCCCGCTCGAGACCGGCGACGTAGTCGCAGCGCTCACTCCGCCATTGTACCGTTCGCCGCTCTGTGTGTAGTGGGCAGCCCTGTCCGATGCCATTGATCTTTTAACCAGAACAATGGAAAGGCATACCCGGACAGGATTTGGGCAGTCGTTTCAGGAAGGCTGCGCTATCCAACTTCAGAACGGAAAGCGGATCGACAAATAGGTATGTGGTTTGTGGGACGGAAGGATGTCGTGGCGATTTCGAATCCGCTGCGGAAGCGATCAGAAGGCGAAACGACCACCGACTGTCGGAGCAAAGTTGTTGTCGTAGTTATAGGGGACGCCGGGTTTATGAGGAATGGCGATGGCCAGACCGCCGTTTACGTAGGAATACGCAATTCCGGCAAAACCGTCGAAACGCTTGGTGAAGTGATGATCGGCATAGAGCGACCCCTCGTTTAGGGTGCCCGCGCAGGAACTGCGGAAACCGGCTGCCGGCGAGCAGGTCGGCGGAAGTCGGAAGTCGTTCTGCCGCTGTTGATACCAGGACAGAGTGAAGTCGGTTTTGGTGCGGTAGGTGTACTTTGCGCCCGTCCACCAGATGTTCACCAACTTTTCAGAATCAAGATTGTTGTCTTCGACCCCGCTCATGATATAGCCGCCCTGGTCCGAGGCGCCCACGCCCAACGGGTTCTTCGGGTTATTCTGCCAGATGTATTCGTAGCCGGCAAAAAACTTGAATGGGTTCCACGCATACTTGGCAGCGGCCATAACGGCGCGGTTGTCGGTGACGATGCCATATACGGTGTTGTTCGGGTCGATCAGATTGGCCCCGTTGATGGGGTTTGTATTGATGCTGTCGGTGGTCGACTGATATCCCTGCGTCGGACTCTGAGGTCCCAGCAAGGGGTTCAATACGCTGATCGCCTGGTTGTACTGTTGGAAGACGACGTCGGCAGAGAACTTGCCGTAGTCTCCGCCGAGATCGAATCCATAGGCGTTGTTATGCGCCGATTCCGGCGTACAGGTAGTGGCAGTCCAAGTCCCGGAGGCGGAGTAGCAGCCGCCAGAACCATCGGCGAATTTATACATCGCGCCGAAATGGACCGGGCCGTAGGCGAGGCGATACTTCAGGGCGTCGTCCCAGCGGCTGTTCTCGGTGTCGCCGCCGCCGGCCATCGTGCCGTTATACCCGATGTACGAAAAGGCATAGGCGCCGCCGGCCGGATCGTAAAGAAGCATCGCATCGGTGCCGAGAGAGCGCTGACGGCCGAAGGTCAGCGTGCCGAAATGCGT
>DATNHO010000053.1:0-16048 GCA_035604895.1 Terriglobales bacterium
GGCGAGGGAGGAAAGTCCGAACTCCGCAGAGCAGTGTGCCGGATAACGTCCGGGAAGCCGGGTTCAAGCCCGGTTGACGGCTAGTGCCACAGAAAACATACCGCCTTGTGCATCTTCGGATGCGCGGGGTAAGGGTGAAAAGGTGCGGTAAGAGCGCACCGCCGCCGCAGTAATGCAGCGGGCAGGGCAAACCCCACACGGAGCAAGACCAAATAGGGAGGGACCTGGGTGAGGTGAAAACTTCGCCTGGGAGAACGTGCCGGCTCGGCGCGTCACAACCTCCGGGTAGGTCGCTTGAGCCGCGCAGTAATGCGCGGCCCAGAGGAATGACCGTCCTGCGGGAGCAATCCCGCAGACAGAATTCGGCTTACAGGTCCGGCTGCCACAATTCTTCGAACTACAGAATCAGGAGCGTAATTCATGTCTGCACCCAGCCGTCGTCCCGAGATTCGCCGTCGCCGCACCCGCAAAGAGAAAGTCCTTAAGCTGCGCAAGAGCCTTGCGGCGGCTTCGTCAGAAACCGATCGCGCCCGCCTTCGCGCCAAGCTGCATCGCCAGGGACTGGTTTCGCCGGGTACGCCATTGCTAAAGAGCGAGTAAAGCGGCGCCGCTAGTTCGCTTTCGCGTACTGACGGAGTTTTTCCTGCTTTCCGGCCACTTCTTCGTACACGCCAAGAATCTGGCGGGCGGAAGCGTCCCAGGAAAATTTCTTAGCCTGCTCGTATCCACGCTGTTTGAACTTGTCACGAACCGCCTGGTCCAGCAGCACGCGGAGCAGCGCCCGCATGATCTCAAAAACGTTTTCCGGGTTCACCAGCACGGCCGCATTGCCTACTACCTCGGGCAGGGATGAAGTATTGGAAGTGACGACTGGAGTACCGTGCGCCATGGCCTCGAGCGGCGGCAGTCCAAAACCCTCATAAAGTGAGGGGAAGACGAAGATCTTGGCCGCATCGTAAAACACCCGCAACATTTCAATGGGAACGAACCCCATGAAGCGGACGTCATTCTGCACACCGCCGCGAATGACGGTGCGACGCAAGTCGGGATGTTTCGAGAGTTCGTCGCCGATGATGATCAGCTTCAGGTCGGGAAACCTCCCCTCCTTTTCGAGTTCAGCTTTCAACGCCGAAAACGCTTCGATAATCCTTACCAGATTCTTGTGCGGACTGATGCGGCCCGCATAAAGGAGAAAAGGATAGGTCACCAGATAGCGTTCGGCGAGCACCTGCCGGTCAGCGTCCGAGGCGTGACCGCGGAGGAAGCGCTCATCAATGGCGTTGTACACAACCTCTATGCGCGACTCCGGGATGGAAAACAATTTCTCGATATCGCTCTTGGTGTACTTCGAGACTGCGAGAATTCGTGCCGCTCCCGTCAGCACCCGCCGGGTAAGGTGAAAATGCAGCGAACGCCTCAGGCCGGAGCGGTCATGAGCACGATACATGTGCTCCAGAACATCGTGCACGGTCATCACGTACGGGCAAGGCAACGTGCGTGGCATCCAGAACAGGTGCGGGATGTGCACCAGATCACAATTCGAACGCTTGAGTATGGCGCGACATTCCAGATACCCTTTCGCGGTGGTTCCGTCGTCCAGCAACGGCACCGTCTGAAAGTTTGGCGGGAGCGGACCGATCTCGGCTACTTTCTGCGGCGCACCAATAAGCAAATATTCGTTCGAGTGATCCAACCGGCCCAGCGCCCGCACCACATTGCGCGTGTAGGTGCCGACGCCGAACTCGGTCATTCTCCGGATATCAATGGCGACCTTCACGGAGTGATTTAACCACAAAGGACGCAAAGGTACACAAAGGAAATCGGGATTTGAGCCGCAGTGCCTAGGCCCGGACTTCCGCCTGCGCCTTGGCCCTGCGCTCCGTGTAAAGCGGGAATGTATCAGCCAGTTCCAGCACCTGCTTGCGGATCTTTCCCAGCACGGCGGCATCGGTTCGGTGATGCAGCCCTTCTGAGATCCAGCGGCCGATTTGCCGCATTTCGGTTTCTTTCATGCCGCGCGTAGTCAGGGCCGGCGTGCCAATGCGGATGCCGCTGGGTTTCATGGGCGGATTGGTGTCGAAGGGAATGGCGTTCTTGTTGACCGTGATGCCGGCTTGGTCGAGAGCTTTCTCTGCCTCGCTGCCCAGCATGCCTTTGGAAAATACGTCTACCAGCATAAGATGCGTATCAGTTCCGCCAGAGATGATGCGGAAGCCCTCGGCGGCCAGCGTTTCGGCCAACACTTTCGCGTTGGCCACGACCTGCCGGGCATAGTCGCGGAAATCCGGCTGCATGGCTTCGCGGAAGCACACTGCCTTTGCCGCGATGATGTGGACTAGTGGCCCACCCTGCATGCCGGGGAAAACTACCTTGTCGATGGCCGCAGCAAATTCCTGCTTGGACAAGATCATTCCGGCGCGCGGCCCTCGTAGCGTTTTGTGGGTGGTGGAGGTCACAATGTGCGCGTGCGGAACCGGCGAAGGATGTGCGCCGCCCGCGACCAGGCCGGCGAAGTGCGCCATGTCCACCAGGTAGAGGGCGCCGATCTTATCGGCGATTTGCCGCATGCGCGCGAAATCGATAATGCGGGAATACGCGCTGCCGCCGCCGATGATCATCTTGGGGCGCTCTTTTTCGGCAAGCTTTTCGAGGTCGTCGTAATCGATGGTTTCCGTTTCTCTGGTCACGCCGTAGGGAACGACACGATAAGTTTTTCCGGAAAAATTCAGATGAAATCCGTGGGTGAGGTGTCCGCCATGCGCCAGATTCAGGCCAAGAATGGTATCGCCCGGCTGCAGCACCGCCGAATAAGCCTCCATGTTCGCTTGCGATCCCGCGTGCGGCTGCACGTTGGCATGTTCCGCTCCGAACAGTTGCTTGGCGCGGTCGCGCGCCAAGTTCTCCACGATGTCGGCAAACTCGCAGCCTCCGTAGTAGCGCTTGCCGGGATAGCCTTCGGCGTACTTATTGGTGAATACCGAACCCATGGCTTCCAGCACCGCTTCGCTGACGAAGTTTTCCGAGGCAATCAGTTCCAATCCTTCGTGCTGGCGGCGGACTTCATTGTCGATAGCCGCGGCCACCTCAGGATCGGCATCGTAGAGCGGGCGCGACATGTTGTTGGTTTTCATTTCAATCTCCCGAAAATTTCAGCGTTCTACTGTCCGGTTTGTCGATAAACATCCGGATTGTGCAGCTCCATGTAGTTCTGCGGTTTTTTCAGAGGCTCGAACCCGAGTTGGGCGTACAGTCCGTGAGCATCTCGAGTGACCAAACTCCATCGTCGCAATCCCTGCAAGCGCGGATGTTGCATGATGCATTCCATCAGCCATTTTCCCAGGCCGCGACCGCGTAACGATTCGAGCACGAATACGTCGCCGATATAAGCGAAGGTCGCGTAGTCCGTGATCACGCGGGCAAACCCGACTTGTTTGCCCTCGGTGTAGAGTCCGAAGCACAGCGAGTTCTCGATCGAACGAGCGACAACGTCGCGCGGAATGCCCTGAGCCCAATAGCACTCGGTCAGGAAACCGTGAACGACATCCAAGTCAATCCGGTTCCGATCAGTGCTGACGGTGAATTCGCCTCTGCGGCATTCTAAACAAGCATTTGGCATTTGGCACTTAGCATTTAGTCTCTGAAAATCTCGCATTCCTTGGGCGCTCGTCGGTGTTGCTCCGAAGTTCGTGGGCCAAATGCTAATTGCCAAGTGCTAATTGCTAATTCTAGCCTTCGAACGCGGTCCGCATGAACGACGCCAGATTCCAACCATCGATGTATTTATAAGGCGTCTCTCCGGTTGTGTAGTGTCCGCAGGGCAGGACTACCACCTTGTGATTCAGGTCGTGCCGTGCAAACTCATGCACAGCGCTGCGCGAGAACTCTGGTAGAAACGTCAGGTCGTACTTGGCATAAATTATCAGCGACTTCTTGCGCCAGCGTGCGAATTGCTCGAAGTACGACATGGGGCTGACGGCGCTCCATAGAACCCGCAATCGTTCGAGATCGATCCGTGATTCCAACCCTTCCCGGATGTGCCGAGTGGATTGTCCATGCCACACGACATCCGCCACGTAGGTTGCAGCGTGGTTGAAAGCTGCCACTTGAATCCGCGAGTCATGCGCGGCGGCAAGAAACGCGTAACAGGAGCCCAGGCTTGTGCCGAGTATGCCGAGGCGGCGGTAGCCCTGGGTTTCGAGCCAATCCAGACAGCAACGAACATCGATCACTGCTTGCCGGCAGGCATCGAGCGTGCGGCCAATATTTGCAGAGACTGCATAATCGGCGCGCAAGATCTCGGGAGGCGTCCGGATGTCGTGGTAGGGCATGGTCAGGCGCAGGACCGAAATTCCGAGAAGGTTTAGCACCTGGCATAAGCTGGTATAAGCAAGAGCGTCGGAATTCCAATGGGGCAAGAGCACAATCGCACGCTTGCCTCGTGCCGGAAACCAGCGGGCGTTGACCAGGTTGTTTTCCGGAAACGGCGTGCGCACCGGCGAAGTGAAGCGCAGGAAGTCAGCGAAAGTACCTTGGACTTTCTGCTCCAGCCTGGGATTGGGTACAGCACGCGTGCTGAAAACTTTGACCTCTCGCCGCTCCAGGCGGAAATCGGCCGGCTTGATGTAGGAAAAGAATTCATCGCTCGACGCGATAATTCGCTTGTTGTATTCCCGGAGATAGCGTTCGACGTCTTCTGGAACGTGCCCGGGAGCATATCCGTTGCGGCAAGGCCAATCCCGCGCCCACTCCACACCCCACTCCAGCGGACGCACCACACGATTGTTGTCCACCGACGTAAGCCGGGTCTCCCAGTCGTACATCCACTGTTGGTAGCATGAGTGCATGGGCACTTCCAGCATAGCAAATGAAAAGAAGCTGGTCAGGACCGCCGCAGCGAACTGCGGCAATCCGCATTCAGCACGGAGGATTCAGTCTGCAAGCGGGAACGCCGATCTATTGGGCTAAGGGAACTAAATGGAGTTCCGGTCGGTTCGACTCTGACTTGGGAAAGCCTCTGAAAAATGGCAATTTCTTGACAGTCCTCTGACAACTGCTCCGTCTCGGAAGGAGAGCATTAACACAGGGAGCCGGGTGCAGCACCTTATGTTTCGGTGGCGCGTAAAGGCTGCCACGGCTTCTTTCAATATCCCGATTTGTAACGACAATGACACGCAACGGTTCAGCTTCTTCAAGCGCGGGGAGGGTTCACCAGATCAGTTCTGAATTGACCGCTTTGTTTCAACGGCAGATCGAACTTACCCGGCGAGAGGCATTGGTGGGTTTGACGCCGGCGGAATGCGAAGAGTACGACCAAATTCTGGAAGGAATTCGCGAGTCCTACATCGAACGGGCGAAGCTCCAGTCGAATCCGTAATCTCTCAGTCGTGGTGGCGGCGGGGCACGCGCTTGGAGATGCCGCACAGAATCTCATAGGGCACCGTCTCGGAAAGCGCCGCGTGCTCCCGCGCGTCGACGCTGAGACCATCGCTGGCGCCGAGCAGAACGACTTCGTCGCCCACCGAGACTCCGGGAAGCCCAGTCACGTCGGCGAGGGTTAAGTCCATCGAAATTCTGCCCACGATGGGGGCATAGTTCTCGCCTACAATTACGCGGCCTTGAGAGGAGATTTTGCGGTTCAAGCCGTCCGCATACCCGACCGGAAGCACTGCGATGCGCGCGGGGGCTTTGGTAACGTAGATTCCGCCATACCCCAATGCCTGATTGGCGCGCATGTCTCGTAACGAAAGAATGCGGGTTTTCCAGGTCAAAGCGGGCTTCACCTCGAGACGCAAGCCGCTGCCACTGACCTCTCGACCCGCGCGCTCGAAGGGTAAGTAATATCCATATAGAGCGATCCCTGGACGCACCATCGTATTCCACGATTCCGGCCGCGAGATCACGGCTCCGGTATTGGCCGCATGAATCAGCGGTGGATTGAAGCCTTCGTTGCGAAGAAGGTCACGCACTTCCGCGAAAGATTTTAGCTGCGCCGCAACCGAGGGTTCGTCCAGCACCTCGGACGAAGCCAGGTGAGTTGACAGTCCTTCGAGCACCAGGTGTGACGACGACTTCAACGTGGAACAGATTCGCGGCAAGTCCTCGGGCGCGGCTCCGAGGCGGCCCATGCCGGTATCGACTTTCAAATGAATCGGGTGTTTGGAAACGCCGAGGGCGGTCGCGGCTCGTTCGAACAATTCGATTTGCCCGGTTTCCCAGACCGTCGGAGTCAATCGCAGGCGAATGATTTCTTCCTCTTCGCCTCGCCAGAAACCGGTCATGAGCAGGATGCGTCCCCGGATGCCAGCTTCGCGGAGCGGAATCGCCTCATCCAGCGAGGTCACGCCGAACCAGCGTGCTCCTTCCTGCTCGAGCGCATGCGCGCACTCGACCGCACCGTGTCCGTAGGCATCGGCCTTCACGATCGCGCAAACTGTTACCGCGGTGCTGATGTGCCGTTGCACCGCGCGAAAATTCTGCCGCAACGTTCCGAGCGATACCTCGGCCCAGGTCGGTCGAGTCGCAGTTCGCTTGGCAATTTCTGTAGTAGCCACTCGTTTGATTATAGCGGTGACGGCGGTTGGGCTCAGGTTACTGCCGTACTACTCCCTGAGCCAGATCTCGGCATAGTTTGCGCGTTGGCAAAACCATCCCTGCTATCCGCCCGACAGCGTGAAGTTCACCGTTACCTGGGTTTCCACTTCCACTGGTTCGTTGTTCAGGTAATACGGTCGATAGCGCCACTGTAGAACCGCATTCATGACGGATTGAACCAGCATGGGATGACCGCTGATCACCTGCAAATTTTCAATCTTGCCCTCGCGGGAAATCATGGCGCGCAGCACAACAATTCCCTGAACCCGCGCCTGCCGCGCCAAGGCTGGGTATTGCGGCTGCACACGATAAATGAGATTTCCCTCCATCATGCGGGAAATGCGCGGTGGCTGCGCGGATGGTGTCGGCGGAGGAGGCGGTGGTACGACAGCGCTAGGCCCTCCGATGGCGCCAAATACTCCGTCCCGCGCCGTCGAGTTTCCCGTGCTCCCGCTCACGCCCAGCCCCGCAACATCAACCGGTGGCGGGGCGGTCGGTTCATCAATGTTCAGTATTTCTCTGGGGATGGAACGTGGCGCGATCACTTGGCCCTGCGACGAGACATTGCTGGTGGTTTCGCGCCGGTCAGTCAAGTGCGCCGGAGCGGCTGTGGGTGGTGGAACCGGCGCCACCAGCGCGTCGAGCAGATGCACCTGCGGGAGACCTTGCGTGTAAAGCAGTGGGAGCAGGAGCAAGCCGCCCACGGCAGCGATTTGTACAACAAACGAAGCCAGGGTTGTCCAACCGCGGCGAGAGCGGTCGGTCCATGCGGTATCGATCAGCGAATCGGCAAACATGGTGTCCTCCTGAATTTTGGTGCTTGCTCTAAGGACACCGGCGGGCAGTCGTGAGGGCGCGAAGAACTCAGATTCTACAAAAAAGAAAAGGGCCGCTTTGGAGCGGCCTTTCTGGGAACTTTCGTTGTGTTTAAGGTGTCCCGAGTTATTTGGGAGGTGTAGTCGTTGCAGCGGGTTTAGTTACGCCAGTGGATGACCCGGGCTTGGTGCCCGTGGCCGCCGGTTTGGTCGCGGGCCGCGTGGGCGCGGGAACTCCGGACTGCACGTTATAGGAATCGACGATCGCCTTGGTGATATCTACGGACGGCCCAGCCCACAGCACGGGTCCCTGCGGCCAGGGATTCGAAGTGTCCATGATCAGCCCGAATCCCTTATCGCCGGCATACTTCACGATGATCGGGGCCATTTTTTGCAGAATGCGCTGGGCGATGTCGTTCTGCTGGCTCTGCGCATCGTCACGAGCATCCTGGACGGAGCGCTCAAGCTTTTTCTGCTTCTCCTCGACCTGCTTGACCAGGGAACCGCGGGATTCTTCGTTGAGCTTGTCGTTGCTCAGCTGCTTTTTCAGGCTCTCCACTTCGTCATTCATGCTCTTCAGCTCAGTCTGCTTCGGCTCGAGCTTCTTGCTGAGGGCCTCGAAATCGCGCTGCCCTTCGTTGCTGGCGAAGATGGCCTGCTCGATGTTGATCGTGCCAATCTTGTTTCCGGTGCCAACGACGGCGGGATCGGGTGTGGCAGCAGCGGCACTGGGAGCTGCGGGCAAGCCGGGGTCGGCGCCGGCGGTTTGCGCCAGGGCGGTAAATGAGAAGGCGAACACGGCGGCCAGAAGAAATCGCGCAAACGTTCTTGTCATGAGATTGCTTGAACTCCTTGAAAAGTGTTTCGGAAATCTCGCCTCAGGTCTTTCACAGACTGCGCCACAAGTTCAAACGGGAAAGGCAGACTCTCACGCTCCAGCCTCTCACGCCAGATGTTCGAGCGTGAGGACCACCCCTCACCGTTCAATTTTCAGGGTGCTGTACCTCTCATTATAGAAACACCGCCGCCCCAGCGTCAAACCGCCGGTAGCATTTCCGGTCATCGCTATTTAATCGAACTCCGAATTCCAAGGTCCGAAGGTTGTCTAGAACGTTGTCGCTACCGTGAATCTAAAAGTCTTGCGCGGCTCCCTCAGCTGATACGGAGGAGAGAAAGAATTCCGTGCGAGCTGAAAAGTGTAGTCTCCCGCAGCGCCCAGCGGGAACATGCTTCGGGTGATCGGTACTGGCGCGTTCACCATCGTATCCAGGCGCAACGGGTTATAGGCCCAGTAGATGCGGAAGGGTGCGTTGATCACCGGCAAGAACACCTGCAGCTCCAGTCCAGTGGACATTCTGGGAGTCCAGTTGGTACCAGCCACCGGGCTCAGGAACTGCGAGAACTTCTGGGTGGATCCGTTCACGCAGTTCAGGCCAACGTCCAGGGCTGGGCAGCCGAAGACGGTGCTATTGATGAGATCGAATTGCCCGTCGTTGATTTTTAGCTGTGACTGTCTGAGGATGGGTTCAACGCCCATATCGACGAACGGAGCCACGGCCACTGGACCGGCGATGGTGATCCGGTATTCCATGTTGCCGACGATGCTCAAGTCGCCACCGGGGAAAACGATCTGATCCAGAGGAACTGGGATCGTGTAAGCCCCTTGCAAGGGGTTGGCAGGATTCTTGGGCACAATCGAGCCATCCGGATTGCGCAACTGGATCGAGGTTGTGTTCGGGAGAAAAGCGACGGGTGAGACGGAGCGTATATCAAAGCCCCGCAAATCATTCTCGCCGCCGTCGTAGAAGCGCTGAAATGGTGGAGGCACCAGCCCGTCGTAACCCGTGAGAAAGGAACCCTGGACTCTGAAGCCAACGGTGTTGCGCTTCTTCTGTACCGGTATCCAGTGCGTGTACTGCATGACCGGACGGACTGTCTTGACTGTCCCGCCCAAACCGGCAATTTCAGCGGCCGCGTAGAAGCTGCTGCCCTTGTGGGGGAACAGCGGACGATCCACGGAGTTGATCGAGAAGCTGGGAGTAACCTTGCTGGTGACGATTCCGTTCAGCGCGTTGGGGCCACTGATGCCGCTGAACGACAAGAAATTAAACAGGGTCTGCGATGCTGTCGTCAGGGCCACGATCGAAGAACGATCGAGCGAGTAACTGATACCCACTCGCTTGAACGAGCGATGCAGCGGATACGCCAGGTTCACCGAAAAGCCCCGGCTGGACTGGGTGTAGTTCTGCAGATTCTCCTGCAAAGCCGATGGCAGATTGATCGCCTGACCGCTGAGAATCGCCGCTTGCCGCGCCTGGTCGTAAGTGAACTTCGTGATATAAACCGTGAAACCGAGCTGCATGGGACGATCGAATAAATAAGGCTCGGTAAAACTGAATGAAATGTTGCGCTGGAGATTGCCGATGTTCGCCTGCACGCTCAAGGTCTCGCCCAGCCCGAGAAAATTGTTGGTGGCGTAGCTGAGCCCGACGAACGTCCCCGACAGACCACTGACGCCACCGCTCAACCCGATGCTGTTCTTCCCTTTCTCATGAACTTTGAGGGTGAGATCAACCGTACCCTCTTTTTCGTTCAAATGGCGTTCGGTGACAGCCGGATCGTCGGGCTTTAAATTGTCGAAGAAACCCAGCTGATTCAGGCGCTGGATGCTGACCTCCCAAAGTTGCTGGTTGTAAACCTGACCTTCTTCCAGAACGATCTCACGCCGTATCACTTTGTCGCGAGTTGTAGTGTTGCCCTGAAACTCGATCCGGCGCACATAAAACTGCTTGCCCTCGTCCACGTCGATGTCGAGGAAGACCAACTTCTTCTGCTCGTCGAAGGTGGTGTTGGGAATGGAAGTGAAGTTGATGTATCCCAACTGGCCGTAGGCCTTCCCCAGATTCTCCAGGCCTTTGGCGACTTTGCTTCGGTCGAAAGTGTCGCCATCTTTTATTGGAAACAGGGCGCGCAAGGCCTTGATATTGGTGACGGCTTTATTGTTCTTGAAGGTAATTTCGCCCAGGCTGTACTTATCACCTTCCTCGATTGGCATGGTGATGTCCACGGCTTTCCCGGGACCGCTTTGGAGCAGCGGGATATGAAATCCTTGATGTCCGGTATCGTGGATCTGGGTTTTCGGCTCCTGCACCAGTACCTTGAAGTAGCCGCGGTTTTGGAACTCGGCGCGAACCCGCTCGGTGTCCTCATCTAGTTTGGTGGCGTCGTAGGTCTTCGAGAACAGATTTTCCAGGAAGATGGAGTGCGGGATCCCGATGGGCTTCAGGTTCTTCATCGCACTGCGCAGGAAACGGCTCTTAACGTGCTTATTCCCTTCGAAGTGAATTTTGCCGACCTTGACCTTCGGGCCTTCCTTGACGACGAAGGTCAGGCTCACGGCGTTTGGCGGAATCGGATGAATCTCGGTACGGATGGTGGAAAATTGTCGGCCGTGCTCGGCCAGCAGTTGTTTGATCGTGACTTCGGCCTTCTTCACCTTGGTCGGATCGTATTGGCTCTCGACCGATAGTCCGACTTTGGCCTCTTTGAATCGGTCCAGCACGTCGCTCTTCGATACCGCGTTCAAGCCAACGTAGTCGATCTCACGGATGGTGGGCCGTTCTTTCACGTAGATATGAAGGATCCATCCTTTCGGCGTCTGCTCTCGTTCAAAGCGAATATCTTCGAAGTACCCGGTATTCCATAGCGAGTTGAAGTCACGCTCGATCGCAGCCTGATCGTAAATATCTCCCGCGTGGGTAAAAATTCGAGCTCTAATGGTTTCGGCTGGAATGCGGCGATTGCCATGGGGAACTATCTCGACAATCACGTCTTGTTGCGCCACAGCCCAGGAGCAAAGCAGGAAAGAAACCAGAACCAGACTGACGACCCTATGTCTCCTGGCGACGCAACGCTTTATAAATGAAGGAGATGGCCCAGCAGCGACAACCGGAGGTCGCCATGCGCGGCCGTGCCTGCCCTCGCTTACTACAGGGCTATCCTGATGAGTGCGATGAATCGCCACTACCTCAGCTAATGGGAGTGTGGAAAACCGCAATTATACGGTAGAGCAGTGGACACCGTCCAAGCACTTGCGCTTAAGTCACCCTCAGGATGCCGTTTGGAAAAGCTCTACTTCAACCAAGACGGAATAAAACGTGGCGGAGTTGCCCAGGTCCGTAAGTTTTTCCGAAGTAAGCACATTGATGTTCTTGCCTTCGGAGCTGAGCTTCGCCCAGTGGAGCCGAGCACAAACCACTCCCGGTTGCACCGCGCCGTCTACTCGGGCAGTTAGAAGTATATCGCCACGCGGATTGAAGACACGCACCCTGTCGCCGTTTTCGATTCTCCGTTCCCGGGCATCGGAGGCGCTCATTTCGAGCAGGCCCATTTCCTCCATCTCCTGAATGTCGGGCAAATTCGAAAACGTCGAGTTGAGAAAGTTATCGGCTTTACGTGCCAGCAATTCCAAGGGAAAAGCCTTGGCTCGCTGGCTGTGGCGCGATTCGCCCGGTGGTTCAAAGTGCACGACTGGATCCAACCCTTGCGCCTTCACAGACTCGCTGTAGAGTTCGGCCTTTCCGCTGGGCGTGGCGAAATTGCCATGCGCAAAGGGAAGAAAGAAGTTTGAGAACTGGGAACTGTCATCTGAAAGCTGTCTCTCAAAACCAAGCCGAACGTGCCCCTCTCGTTCCAGCCGTTCCCGGTCGATCCCGCGCAGCCAGGGATGTTCTGAGTCCAAGGCCGCGTCGATCATCTGGTCGACCGATTCGCGGAAGCATCCATCCTCGAAGCCCATCCCTTCGGCGAGCGCGCGGAAGACTTCCACATTCGAGCGGCATTCCCCCAACGGCTCGATGGCCTGGTCCGATATCTGCAAGAAGTAGTGGCCGTAAGCGGTCTGCAGTTCCTTGTGCTCGAAGAAGGTGGTCGCAGGCAGAACCAAGTCCGCGTAGTCCGTTGTGTCGGTAAAGAATTGCTCGTGCACAACGGTGAACAAATCAGAACGTAGCAATCCGCGGATCACTTCATTATGATTGGGACACGTGGCCGCTGGATTTGAGCCGTAAACGAATAGCGCCTGTATGGGCGGATCGTCAAGAGTATTCAGGGACTTGCCCAATTCCACCATGTTCACTTCCCGAGCGTGGCGACCGAGAGGCTTATGCATTAGGTTGGTGCACTTAAGAGCTTCTTTGTTCAACTTAAATGAACCGCTGGTGGAGAGTTGCAACCCGCCACCAACTTCTTTCCACGAACCTGTGATGCAGGGCAGCATAGCGACGGCGCGGGTCGCCATACCACCGCCCTCCGAGCGCTGCACACCGTAGTTCAGCCGAATGACGGCCGGACGGGTGGTCGCGTATTCCCGCGCCAGCTTCACAATGTCCGATGCCGCAATCCCCGTCCACTTCGCCACGCGTTCCGGCGTGTACTCGCGCACCTTATCGCGAAGTTGGTCGAATCCCAGGGTGTAGCGCTCGACGTAGTCCGCATCGTGGAGATTCTCGCCGATGATGACATGCATCATTGCCAGCGCCAACGCGGCGTCTGTGCCCGGATTGATCGGCAGATACCAGTCCGCGCATACAGCCGTGCGAGTGCGATAAGGGTCGATCACTACCAGCTTCGCGCCTTCGCGGCGTGCCTCTTCGATGAAGGGCCACAGATGCACATTGTTCCCGTGGATGTTCGCAGCCCAGGCAATGATGTAGCGCGACTGCCGAAACTGTTCCGGCTCTGTACCCAGTTTTATTCCAAGAACAGATTCCAATCCCGCCTCGCCAGCGGCGGAGCAGATATTGCGCGCCAACTGAGATGCGCCCACGCGATGGAAGAAGCGGCGGTCCATCGAGGCGCTATTCAACATTCCCAGCGTGCCACCAAAAGAGAACGGCAGGATGGCCTCGCTGCCGAATTCGGCTGCGATCTTCTTGAAGCGGGAAGCAATTTCCGCGAGAGCCTCGTCCCAGGTGATGCGCTGCCAGGCCTGTGTGGCGCGGGCGCCTGCGTCCGCGGTCCGCGGTCCTTTCGGTCCCAAGCGCCGCATCGGATACAAAACCCGGTCGGGCGAATACACCCGATCCAGGTATCTGGCCACTTTCGCGCACAGGAAGCCACGGGTCACGGGATGTGCCGGATCACCCTTGATTTTGGTCGCACGACCGTCTTCCACAGTAATTAAAACCCCGCAGGCATCCGGGCAATCGTGCGGACAAGCGGCGTGGACAACCTTCTTCATGACCTCTGATTATAAGACGCCGGCGGTTTCAGCCTGCGGTTTAGTTTCTGAGCAAAAACGGGCGGCTTACGCCGCCCGATCCATGTTGAAGTTAAAGTTCGCTTACGGCAATACGCGAACCCGACCTGCCCACACAATAGGCTTTTGCGTGTTGGGATCGTAGAATACCAATCCGCGAGAGATCAGATTAGCTGCGCCCGCCGCCTGCAATCCGGTCAAGCCGTTGATGTTGACAAATGTTGTCAGGTTGCCGGTATACGCGGTGAGCGGTCCACCCGCGGAGTAGCTCATCAGGGCGTCGTTCTGCATCTGATAGCTCCCCTGGTTGCCGCTGGTAATGTTCACGCTGTTTTCTACCAGCGATCCAATCACACCCTGCCGTCGCAAGGACACCATGCCAGGCGTGAACACGCTGCTCTGATACGTGCCACCCACGAAGATACGTTGGCCCACTACCAAAGATGAGCCGCTGAACAGCTCGCTGGTAAACCAATTGTCGATGAAGCAGATGTCGTACTGCGACACCGTGCTGAGGTTGACAGTGTAGACGCTATCAACGGGGATAGTCGCTGAGGTCCCCAGCTCTTCGCCCACGAACATGGTCACCACCGGACCGGGGCTTACGGCAAGGATTCTACCGGAGATGAATGCCAGGTCAGTCGTGATCAGTTCGACGCTACTGGCTAGGATGCTGCCGTTGGCCTGCACCGTGCCTTCGACGGAAACAATGCCATTCGCCATTAAGCTGCTCAAGCTATTGCTGCCGCTGTATAGAGTGTTCGAGTTAACCGCGATCGTCTCCTGGAAACCATACGGCCCCTGCATCACGAATGAGTTCCCCGAAGTATTTACTGAAACGATGTTGCCGGTGAATTCGGTGACCTGGCCCAGATCGCTGGAAGCCGAGACCGCCATCACATCCACTGCGGGCGTGACCGCGATTGTGCCGTTGTTGATGATCAGGTTGCCGCTGCCATCCATGGCCAGCGACTGACGGAGATTAAAGTCGATATGCAAACCGGCCAGGCCGTTGCTTCCCACCACAAGCGGAGCCCCCGAGGGGAATGAAACCGTAACCTTCGGGTTGCTCAAGCTTCCAGTCGCAGTGCCAATCGAAGGTGGAGCGGTCGTAAGGTCGACGTAGTTGATTGACGGCGCCGGATTACTGGCGGAGAAAGTTATCGTGGCGCCGGTATACGTTCCGGGTGCGACCGCATTAAAGCCCAACAGCGAACGCAAACCCACGAGCCGGCCGAAATCCACAGCCGTCGGGGTGGAAAGCACCTGCGCCGTGGTCGAGCCATTGTTGAGGGTGATGCTGTTAATGGTGATGTTGAACGCGACGACCGACGACACCGGCGCGTCTTCGCCGGTAGTGAAGACATGGCCCTGCGTGTTCTGGGTCTGTGTCGAGGAGGACGAGTTGCTTACGCCATTGCATCCGGCGAAACTCAGCGCGAACACGAGCAGTCCGGCAAGGGATAGAAATCTTTTCATAAGTTGCTCCTGTAAATCGGAATCTGCGGGGGAGCCGAGAATTCTTGATACCGGAATGAAAACACGTGTGATTGTAGGAAGTCTTCGTTACCTTAGGACAGATTACGGACGTAACTCTGGCTCTGGGCGCGGGATTTCATGGAATTGATACATCGAAGGAAACGCAGGGACTTGCAGGAAGAGAATCCAGGAAATGCGTGCAGGTTGCTATTTCAGCCCAACGTAAATGTCGACTTGAGAGTCTTGTGGATTCTGGCTGCGTTGGTCGTAGACCTCGAAATCTGCTTTGTACACACGACGGCCGCCGAGCTGGTGGTTATCTTCCAGGCTCCAGATTTGCTGCCATGCTTTCGGAACCACTTGCGCTACTTGCCCCCTTGCGCTCGTCACCACCGCATATCTCCCGCCTGGCACATTGACCGCAACCATACCGGACGGAACCGTCGATGCATTGCTCACTCTGACGCCGATGACGAAATCGTATTCCCCGTTGCGGTCGCTTGCGTAACCCGTGTACACGGCGTAAATCGTGGAACCGACGCTGTTCGGAATCTTGTCTCCGATGCCTTCCTTGAAGAACTTCTCCCATTGCTTGGGAATCGCACCGCTGCCGGTCATTTCCGTGGCATTGCTGGTTCGAGCCTGAATTCCGACAACCGAGAACTCTTGTTGTTCGATGACTCGCGTTTTCATTGCGGCTCCCATAGCGGCTGGCAGCGTGAGAACAATTGCAAAGCAAAGCCAGGCAACCGTGATCAAGTTTCCGAACAAGTCAAATCTCCATCACTTCTTTTTCTTTCCCTTTGCTCATCTCTTCCATCTTCCTGATTTCATCATCGGTAAGCTTTTGAATTTCGTCCATGGCCCGCTTTTCATCGTCCTCGGTGATCTTCTTGTCTTTCAT
>DATNHO010000054.1:0-9033 GCA_035604895.1 Terriglobales bacterium
GCCGGTACGGTCGACAATCTCTGCCGCCGAACTATGCCCTGATCCAGTTGCTCTGGAAGAAGAACGCGAACGTTTCTTACGCGACTTCAAGGCGCAAGTTTTCGCTTCCCAGTTGCCTATCAATCCAAACGGGAGTCTGGCTTGCACCCATGAAGAAAAGCATCCGAGCGGGCCTGAACCCGCAACCGTGTGCCAGGGTTGCTACGATCATCTGCAGGAACGCGTTGACGTACTCGAAGCGGCCCTGCACATAGACCTCAAGGATGCGGCGCAGATCGTGTATGACGCGGTGTGGGCAGATCCGTCGGACCCAACCAAGACCTACGAGAACGCCGCCCACGCGCTGCTGGCCGAATTGCGGAAACGCTCGGGAGTCACGCAAGTGTTCGGGCTGCTGCAGCCTCTGTCGGATTGAACCGTCACCTTTCGGCAAATCGCAATGTGCCGAACGTGCTGGGAACGTGGAAATTCGGCTGCGGCGTGCGCGTCGGCTGCCATGCCAGATAAGCGCGCGGCTCTTTTCTGCCTTCGACTCGATAGAAGTTAACCCGCCAAATCGCCGCTGGATCAAACCTTGTAATCAAAGACTTCAGGGGAATCGCCAATTCAGCCGTCCACGTGCGCGATTTCTCATTCAGGACCACCGAGCGTTGCAAACCGCTCTTCAGGTCAGCGAGTCCGCCCGGAAAAATGTCGAGATCCACCCACATCCCATTTGGGCTGACTTCAAATTCACGATAGAAACGCTCCCTCGATGGATCGGGCTGTAGAAACGCCTCGGCCACATCGCGGTCCCAGAGATGGTCGCGCCGGCCGTTGGGATCGGAGTCCTCGAAGAGAAACAGCTCGCGGTAACGGCACTCGAACCTCAGATAAAGATGCTGCCGCGACCACAAGACCCGTACTTTGGTTTCGCGTTCGGGATCGGCATTCTTTCCCTGCCAGTCAGAATAAAAAGTAACGGGGCTGGCATTCTGCCATTCATCCGCCAGACGCGAATCCCCGAGCTCGAATTCATGATCAATATATGTGGCAACGATTTCGGAAGAAGGCGCGGCCGGTCGGTTTTTGCTCATAACTAAGAAGCGAAAGCCGGGGACCGGGAACCGAGCTGAATCCTGATCCTCGAACGCACCAGCATACCCCAGAAAAATTGCTTTGACCGCAAGATCCGGATGGTCCACCGGAGAAAGCCGTCTTAAGCTTTCAACATTATGACAACCAATGCGATACTCAACCCAAAGGAAGCGACGGAAATGGCCCGCAGCAAGCAGAGCCGCGATGAAGACAATCAAAGCCTTTACTGGCAGGCCGTTCTGGCCCGCGATGCCAGCCAGGATGGGCGCTTCGTTTTTGCCGTGTCCTCGACTGGAGTATATTGCCGGCCATCCTGTGCCGCTCGGCGTCCGCGGCGCGAGAACGTAACCTTTTTTGGCAAGCCCGACCAGGCGGAGCACGCCGGCTACCGTGCCTGCCTGCGCTGCCGGCCCAAAGCAGCAGGTGGCAACGGCCCTACTGAAACAGTGAGAGCCATGTGCCGCTATATCGAGCAACACCTGGACGAACCGCTCACGCTGGCTCGACTTGGATCGGAATTTCATCAGAGTCCGTTCCATTTGCAGCGAACCTTCAAAAGCGTTCTGGGGATCACGCCGCGAGCCTATGCCGACTCCTGCCGCATGAACCAACTCAAAGGCAATCTGCGCGCCGGGCACTCCGTAACCCGATCGATGTACGACGCGGGTTACAGTTCCAGCAGTCGTTTGTACGAACGGACCGCGTCGCAACTTGGCATGACGCCAGACAAATACCGCCGCGGCGCGATTGCGGCGCCCATCCGCTACACCTTTGCCGATTCTCCCTTGGGACGCATGTTAATCGCGGCCACCGACAAGGGAATTTGCGCCATCCAATTCGCCAACTCCGACGGCGAACTCGAACAGGGCTTGCGACATGAGTTTCCATTCGCCAATCGGCGGCGCGACGACCATGCCATGCAAGCCTGGAAAACAGATTTGCTTCGCCAGATGCGCGGCCAGCGTTTGAATGCCGCTCTGCCTTTGGATATTCAGGCAACCGCGTTTCAGCGGCGCGTTTGGTCGCAGTTGCAATCCATTCCCTTCGGGGCAACGCGTTCCTATGCCGCCGTGGCGAAGGCAATCGGCCAGCCAACAGCCACGCGAGCCGTTGCCCGAGCCTGTGCAACCAATCCCGTCGCCGTCGCCATTCCGTGCCACCGCGTGGTCAGGAAGAGCGGAGACATGGGCGGCTACCGCTGGGGCATCGATAGAAAGAAGGCCCTCCTCGAATTGGAGTCAAGTCGAACCGTGTAGAGCGGACACTCCTGTCCGCTGCCATTGATCTTCTAACACGTCGGCAGCGGACAAGTGTCCTGGCACAATCATTTTTCCAAACCAACGTAAACGCCCCGGGCGCGGTTCAGCAGATCCAGTACGGAAGCTTTTTCTGCCTCCGTGTTCCAATCCCGATTCGAGTTGGCGTCCTGAATCATGCGATCGATCCACGCGACAAAGTAGGCAGCATCTTCGCTTGCCTTCGGCGAGGAGCCCGCGATTGTTACGTAGATTGGGCTGGTGGTCGCGTAAGGGTACGCGTCCAGCACAGGCTCCTCGGGCTTATCGCTCCATGCGCGTAACAGGCACCATCCGCTCTGCGAGATCGGCATCACATCTTCGACGTCAGCGCTTTCGTGATCGTCGCTCAGCTTGAGTTCGCGCGCCACGCGGCCATTGCAAATCACTTCCAGATGATCGACGGGAACAATCGACCTTAGCCAGGCAGAAAACTTTGTTTTGTTTTCGCCTGCGGGAAGGCGAACCTCATCGCCCAGCGTGCGTCCTCCCAGGGTAAAGCCCAGAAGCGGACCATTCGTCGCGAAAGTGTGACCGTGCTTCAGTGAATCCAGCCAGGAGCCGATGTTGAGGGGTCCCTGCGGAACGCTCGCGTACACTCGATTAAGACCGACCGGTCCACGCAGCGAAGCGAAGTTTGCCATCGCATCTGTACCCGCTGCGGCCGGCAAGTGAAAGCCGCAATTGAGCAACCGATACCACACCGCGGCCGTAGATTTGTGATCGCTGAAGCCCAGCACCTCAAGGTAATCCACTTTGCCGAGCGCAACGTCAACCGGCAGTTCATGCGTGAGCGCGGCATCTTTCGCGGGATCAGGAAACGTGTCGTAGGGATGAACATAGCCCACGAGCGCGTGTTGTTGATGCGCCATATCAGCCACGGCTGAGTTCGTGGGGTAAAGGCTGGCCGCTGCCGTGTTGGGATAGGCTGCGTACCCGGGAATGAGGAAGTGTTGCGTCAGGTTGAGCAGGCCAAGATGCCCCCAGTAACTCGTGTGAAACTCCTGGCCATGAAGCAAAAGAGTAGACGCAGTCGATGCCGGATCAGGCTTGGTGCTGAAGTAGGCGATGTCGGGAATCCGCTGCTCTTTGTTCACCACCAGGTCTTCGACGATGGAAAGATTTTCCGCTGCAGCCTGCGCAACCAAATGTTTGGGCGTGTTTCGGTATGCGCCGCCGTAGTTCATGTGGACGTGAACGTCGCCGCTTACCCAGTGGGAATGCGCCTGCGCTGGCACATTCATAGGCCGCAGACGTATCGTGACATTTGTGACGTGGCCGGCGGTAATCTGCAGTTTTCTTTCTTCGACCCGACATTCGAAGCCCTTCATGACTTCTATGTCGACGCGTCCCTCGGGAACAGTTAACTCGGCTTTGCCCAGAGCATGAAAGTAGTGAGCCTCGAAAGGGCGCTCCGCGCGGACAAAGCTGTCATCGGCATGCATCCATGCATCATCGGGCGCGTAGGCGCGACCGTCCTCGCCACTGACAAAAATTCGAACCGCCCCGGGCCGCCCCAACCAGTCGAGAACTTGTATCGTAAGGCGACCCATGGGCCGCAGGAAGTGCTTGCGCGTGGGGATGATCTGCTTCTGAGCGCCGCCAGGAATTTCCTGCATCTGGAGCGACGTGTTTCCATCGCGGTTGGAGATGAAGGCGATTTTCGTCCCATCCGGCGACCAGCGGGGATCAACATTGTCGAAGTCTCCATAAGAGAGTGGAAATGGATCGCCGCCAACCGCGGGCATCACCCAGAGCTGATGCCACTGCTGGCCCAAATACGACGCATATACAATCCGCTTCCCATCGGGAGAGAAATCCGGCCGGGACTTCCATGCGGTCTCTTCACAATGAATCTCGCGCGCTTCTGCGCCTGGTTCCGCGTTCATTCGCCAGAACCCGCCAGTGCCGTAGATGTGGCCGCGATTGGAGACAAAGATTATGTCCGCTCCATCGGGCGACCACGCCGGACTGATCTCGTGATCGAACTCGCTGTAGTAATAGCGCGGCAGATCGCTACGCGTTTCCCCCGTCAGCCGCCTCACGTCGCTCAACTCACCGTCTGCGAACTTTGCGACAAAGATGTGAAAGTGCTTCTCATAAGACGTCGACACAAAGGCGATGCGCTTGCCGTCGGGAGAGAATCGCGGCTCTACATTCACCTCGCCGCCCGACGTGAGCCGCCGCGATTGTTGAGTCTCAAGATTTAAGGCCCACAGTTCGATGGCATCGTTGGCATAAGAGGAATACACCACCCAGCGGCCGTCGGGCGAGCAATCGGGCTGGTAATCGTAGCCGGGGCCGGCGGTGAGTTGCTCAGCGAGCACGGAATCGAATTTCTGTTTCCATAGTGAACCTGCCATGGAGTACACCAGCGTCCGCGAATCAGGCGACCAGGCCACGGAGCCCGGTCCGGTGGTGAGTTGCGGCAGATACATCTCGCGGTAGTAATACGGATGCGGCAGATCAATCTGTTTGAGCACAGGCTCGCGCTGCGCCATCAGCGGGAGCGATGTCGCCAACAGAAGCAGCACACTGATTGGATATCGCCTCGACAAGAACACCTCCGGGATCGAAGGCGGATTATATCGAGATCGCAGGTAGGAGTGCCCGCTTTCACACAATTTTCTCGATCAAGAGACTAGCGCAGTCGAAGAACGACGAGCACCACCGTGAGAACGACGATCAGCACGGTTCCGATGGTGTAGATGTGCGAACCGAGCCAACCTTGTTGCTTGGGCGCACGGACCTTTGCAAGAAAAGCTGGGACTTGGTCGCTGGCCAGGGGAGCGGGGCTTTCGCCGGAAAGTCTAGCAGCCTCGCAATCCAGACAGAGCGTGCGGCCTTCAGAAACCGGGAAGCCGCAGGCTTCGCATTTTCGGACTTTGTCCAGTTCTTGAGGCCGCGCCGGCTCAGACTGCTCAAGCTCAATAACTGCCACATCTCGACTTTCGGAGCCAGGCACGCTGTCAACTGCTACGGTAATGCTGTCCTCTATCTTTGCGGGCGCGGATGCCAGTTCAGCCTGCTCCTGTTCTTTCTTAGCCTGATCGTTCTTCTCGGCAATCTCAGTCAGCGCGCGCTTGGCTGCATCCGCGTGCTCCAGCCCAGTCTGGACCATTTGCGCCAGCCGCTCTAACGCGGTGACATCGCGCTCCTCGAAAGCGTTCGCTCGGTCCGCCAGAAGTTCGAACACGCCAATCACTTCCTCTTCGCGAAGCAGCGGCACCACCATGACAGACTTGATGCCAAGAGCGCGGCAACTCTCGCGGTTGACCCGCGAATCGCTTTCCGCGTTATCGCAGCGCAAAACTTTTCGGGTGCGCACGCTTTCGCCGGTGAGGCCCGACTTCATCTGCACTTCGGCTCCCAACTCCGGCGCCGAAGGGCCTGCGCTGGCCCGGCAAATCATTTCGCTATCCTCGAGCAGCGCGATTGCCGAGCCCGACGCGCCCGTAATGTATTGCGCCCGCTGCGCCAGCAACTGCAGCGCCGCTTCGAGGTCACGCTGCGCCATCTCCGTCAGCGACTTTCCGCCGTCATCCGGAGGGAAACGCAGAGACTCCTGAGCCGAGACAGGTTCCTGCTGCGCGTTGATAACTGGAGGAGGCACTCCCTGCCCACTGCCAACAAGGCTTTGATCGAGGATGGAGTAGCGTTCCAAGGGCTTCCGCTATTATCACCCGAGTTTGCCTCGGCGCAAGCGGAGATTTTGCGAAACAGGTTACCGGCGAAGGTCCATTCCCGAAAAGGCGTTACTACTTCTTCTTCGGCGGCAAAAACTTCTTCTCAATCGACGCCACCACTACATAATTCGGATCAACCATTTCGTTCAAATGTATCTTCGCGACTTTCGACAGCAACTCATACGCATCCAATTCAGACAAACCGTAATCCTGATGAATCCAGCCGACGAGTTCGGTGAACGCGATGCGCACGCAATCATCCAGCGGACGATATATACCCGCCGTCATAATCGCGTCGTCATTCTCGAAGCGCGGCCAATTGATCTTCTGGCCCTTGATCAGGTTAAGCTTCACCCGCGCCCGCAGCGGCACTTCGATCGCCGTGCCCGCCACTTCCCCATCCCCCATGGCCGCGTGCCCGTCGCCCATGTACAGCAAGCCTCCGGGCACATTCACCGGAAAATAAACCGTATTCCCAACGCTGGCCTCAGGAGAATCCATGTTGCCGCCAAACTCTGCGGGCACAATCGAACTGCGCGCCTCGCCTCCAGCCGGCGCAACCCCAATGCAGCCGAAAAACGGATGCAGCGGAATCTTCACCGAGAACTTCGAATCCTGCGCCTTGAACGTTGCCGTATTAGCCGCATGATCGATGGGATAAAACCAAATTTTCTCCGGCAGCGGCGGATGCAGCATGGGCGTGTAATTGGTCTCATTCAGCGCTCCAAACCCCGGCGCAAACGCTCCCACGCCCTGATCCCCGTCAACTTCAAGATCAAGAATCTTCACCGCCAAAGTATCGCCCGGCTCCGCGCCCTCAATATAAAAAGGACCGGTCAGAGGATTGTCGCCCTTGCTCATGCTAAGCGTGTCCCCCGGCTTCTTGATGGCATTGCCAAAGCAGTCGAGCGTATTGGTGTCCAGAATGTCCCCCGGCTTCAACCGCGCAACCGGCTCGGCCGAGCCATAAACATATTTCACATCGTTGATGGTCGCGTGATACTTCACTACTTTGCCTGGAGCGGCCTGTGACAGAACGTTCGTTGCGCTAAATATCAGCAATATGGGCGTCAGAATATAGCGGTCCAAGAACACCTCCTGAATGAATCGAATTGCAAACCCACCCAGCGATCTGCATAAATATGCAGTCCAGCAAATATTAGGGTAATGGCGATATTACCCCAATCGACGAATCTTTAGTTTCCGCAGTCTCTGGCGATGTCGTTTCTACGCCGCAGGATTTGACATTTTGTTTACATTTCCATGACATATTCACGCACCATCGAACTATGATTCGGCCCCTTGAGGTTTCTCGCCGAACACCTAAGGGCCTCATCACTTGCCGCGCCAGAAAGGTCGATTATGCCGAGAAAACAACTTTCCGTCAGCGTTCGCAGCGCTCGTGCCATCGCTCTACTCACCCTTCTCACGGTGGCGGCAGTCGCGCAGGCACAGACTTACACCGTGCTGCATGCGTTCACCGATGGGGAAGACGGAGCAGTTCCTAGCCCCCTCATCCGTGACGCGCAGGGGAACCTCTATGGCACGACCAGGTTTGGCGGCATCCCCTCCTGCGGCGAAGACACTTGCGGCACGGTGTTCAAGATCGACAGCGCCGGCAAAGAGACCGTGCTCTACCGCTTCGAGGGCGGGAACAATGGTTCAAATCCCGTTGCCGGTTTGGTCCGTGACGCGGCGGGCAACCTCTACGGCACGACCCAGGGCAACGGCAGCATTGGCGGCCAGTCCGTAATTTTCAAGGTCGATCCGAAGGGCCAGCAAACCGTGCTTTACGTCGCCGATGGACCCGACGGTTCCTCATTAGACTCGCCACTTACGCTCGACGCGCACGGCAACCTTTACGGCATGTCGCCCTACGGGGGCAATACCAATTGCGGCGATGGCGGCGGTTGCGGAACCTTGTTCAAAATCACTCCCGCCGGCAAATTCACCCTACTCCACGCTTTTACCGTGGAGGACGGAAGACAGCCGGAGGGCGGCCTGGTCCTTGACGCCAAGGGCAACCTTTATGGCACTACTAACTTTGGCGGCGACCTCAAGTGCGAGTCCCTCGGCTATGGCTACTTTGTGCCAGGCTGTGGAACTGTCTTTAAGCTCGATCGCAACCGCAAGTTCACCGTACTCCACACGTTCACCGGAAAAGTCGGGGAAGGTGGCGGATCATTTCCTCTGGGTCTGACTATCGATTCCGCCGGAAACCTCTATGGCATTGCGCAAAATGGCGGCCATGTCATCAAACATACAGATTTCGAGTATGGTGTTGGAACCATTTTCAAAGTGGATACAAGCGGCCGGTTCGACGTGCTCTTCACCTTCGTCCCCTGCACCGAACCCCCGTGCACGAGGGGCCAGGTGCGGAATCCCGTCTTCGCCAGCCACCTGGTCAGAGACTCGAAAGGCAACTTGTACGGCCTCGAACAATCAAACGACTGCGCCAAGGGTGGGGGATGCTTGTTCAGACTAGACACGGAAGGGAAATTAACCGACCTTTACGATTTCGAGGGCGAGAACGGAGGCCCGGATGGATTCACTCCGATGGGCGTTGTCTTCGGCTCAGATGGCGATTTCTACGGCAGCATGTTCCTTGGCGGGAACAATGGTGGAGGTGAGTGCACCTATGGCTGCGGTACGGTGTTTCATCTTACTTTTTAGCCCGAACGCTATGCGGCGATCGGTACTCCGCAAAAAGCATGCGGTCAGACATCACTGAGCGAACACGCGTTCTCAAGATGCTCTAAAGAACGATTGCGAGTCTCTAGTACCTCGTCCCGAAAGTTTGCGTCATAAGTCCGCACTGTCATCCTGAGCAACGCGAAGGATCTATGTACTTTGCTCGCAGTACCAACGCATTATGCCTCGCGCCGAACAAACCTAACGACTTATGCGGCGTATTTCTGGGACACGACACTAGTTAGCCGATCCACGCCAACCACGCCCACCCCACCAGAAGAGTC
>DATNHO010000055.1:0-18627 GCA_035604895.1 Terriglobales bacterium
TCAATGGGCTTGCCATTCACAAACACCCGGCCGGCATCAATCTGGATGCGGTCGCCGGCCAAACCGATCACTCGCTTGATAAAGCTCTTCGAGGGGTCTCGCGGATAGCGGAACACAATGATATCGCCGCGCTCGATCGGCTCCAACCGGTAAACAAACTTATTGACGAAAATCCGTTCCTGATCTTCAAGTGACGGCATCATGCTGGTGCCCTCGACTTTGACCGGCTGGTACAGGAAGATGATGATGAAACAGGAAATGGCCAGCGAGATAATCAGATCGCGCAGCCAGACGGATAGCACCATGGCGCGCGACGGCGCAGCCAGAAGCGGCTTGCCATCATGGACTGCGCTGGGTTCTGTGCCGTCCGCCTGTCCGGGCATGATATCTCTTAATTCTATACGGACCGGGCCTTCCACGGCAGATACCTTTTTGCCGGACGCGAGCCGAGGGCCCCTAACTACTACGGCTGCCGGATTCGGGTTACAATATCACAGTATTTAGAACGAGGAGCCGGATTATGCTGAAGCGCGGACTGGTACTGGCTGTTCTTTTCCTGCTCACACTGACCGTATCGGCTCCCTGGGCCACATCCCAGCAGGAGGGCGTGGTTCCCGCCTACAATGCGGGTCCGCCGGCGAAAGGCGCCAAGCTCCCTCCCATCCTGGGTAAGGAGCAATTGTGGGCTGAGAATGCTCAATATCCTTATCAGACTCACGCCTACGATTTGGCGGCGAAGATACCCGTCGTGCTGCATCAGCAGCCTTGCTATTGCTATTGCGACCGGATGGGGCATAACAGCCTGCATAGCTGCTTTGAGAGCGCGCATGGCGCTGGCTGTGCCACTTGCCTGAAGGAGTTGTATTATTCTTATTTCGAGTCGCAGAAGGGCAAGAGTGCGTCCCAGATCCGCAAAGGGATTATGCAGGGTGAGTGGCGGCAGGTGAACCTGGAAGCAACCGCCTCGATGAATTAGGAGGATGGGCAGGCGCTTTGAATTGACGATCTTAGAAACCTGCGCCTAAACTGCTCGCATCCGGAATTTGGTTTTCCACAGGTGAATATTCGGCATGCACCACCCTGGGCAGTAGAGGCGCTGCCGGATTGCATGAGAACTGTCAGAGCAGGTTGATGACTTTCAACCCAAAGCTAAGATAAGAGGGATGCTTACGAAGAGTACAGGAAGAGTTTTGCAGATGGCACAAAAGACGACACCCAAGAAATCGGTTGGAGACGACCCTCGTTTTGCACAGGCTGTGCAAAATTACGAAGCGGGCTTACGGGCCATGCAAGAGCACAAGTTTGACAAAGCGAAAACCTACCTCCAGAAGGTCGTGGTTGGCCCCAGCAAGGAGTTGGCGGATCGCGCCTCGGTTCACATGAACGCGTGCAACCAACAAACAGAGCGCGCGGTCAACCAGTTCAAGAGCCCCGAAGAGCATTACGACTACGCCATTTCCCTGATGAACGTCGGCGACTACGTGAGCGCCCGCGAGCACTTGGACAAACTAACGAAGCAAGCGCCCAAAGCCGATTACGTTGCATACGGTTTGGCCGCGCTGGATTGCCTTACGGGCCATGTCGAAGATTCGCTGCGCCATCTGGACGAGGCAATCCATCTGAATCCCGGACTCCGCTTTCAGGCGCGCAACGACTCCGACTTTCAGAATCTGGCCGAAGACCCGCGTTTCACGGAGCTGTTGTATCCCGATCCTGGGGCTGAGCTACCCTCCCCGGCCGATGCTGATGAGGATCTCTAGGCGGCCCGCATGGGCTACTCCAACGAACAGCCCGACCCCTCGTCGCGCCAGCTTTCTGCCCCTGCAGGGGTTGGCCTCCGCGTAGTTGCAATTGGCGGCGGGACTGGTCTTTCCACACTGTTGAAGGGCCTGAAGTGCTACGTCAGTCCGTCTGCCGAGCGACCCGCATTGAAATCGGGCAAGCCGGAGATCTCGGATCTTTGCGCCGTGGTAACCGTCACGGACGATGGCGGTTCCAGCGGTCGGCTGCGCAAGGAATTGAACATGTTGCCGCCCGGCGACATCCGCAACTGCATCGTTGCTCTTTCCGAAGATGAGGCTTTGCTCTCCAAACTCTTTCAGCATCGATTCATTAAAGGATCTGGACTCGAGGGGCACAGCTTCGGAAATCTCTTTCTCGCTGCTCTTACTTCGATCACTAGAGATTTCAGTGAGGCCGTCCGGTTGTCGTCTGAGATTCTGGTTACTCGCGGACACATCTATCCTGCCACGACTTCGAACGTCGAATTGGAAGCTCTTATGGAGGATGGAACGCGCGTCCGCGGAGAGACCAAGATTACGGCCAGCAAGGGCCGCATTAAGGAACTTTTCCTGGTCCCGCCCGATGCCGGCCCGCTTCCCCAGACTCTGGAGGCCATTGCCCGCGCCGACCTGATCACGATCGGCCCTGGTTCGCTGTTTACCAGCCTGATTCCAAACCTGCTGGTGCGCGGCATTGCCAAGGCAATCGCCGATTCTCCGGCAACCAAGGTTTACATTTGTAACCTGATGACTCAGGCCAATGAAAGTATCGGACGCACGGCCGCCGACCATATTCAAGCGCTCAATGGCCACGCCCAGACGCGCATTTTCGACTACGCGCTTCTCAACCAGAGACACATCTCGGCACAATTAAAGGCCAAGTATGCACTTGAGGGTGCGACCCAGGTCGTTGTCGACCAAGGAGCCATCAAGGAACTCGGCGTCACTCCTGTGATTGGCGACTATTTGGACGAAGGCGAGGTGGCCCGCCACGCCACCGATCGGATTGCCCGCGATCTGATGGAACTAGCCGTGCGGGCACGGTCGAATGAGCCGTCGGCTTCGAAGCGCCACACTACAAGCACATAGTCGAGAAGTTGCCCTCCGCCGATAACGAGCGCTAGCCGAGGCGTTCACCGACTTGCAACGACGCCCGAATTTGCTCGTTCGTCATAACCGACGCAATCCTTCCAGCCATATATTTAAGGGAGATTTCATGATGCTCCTTGTCATAGGAGCCTACGCAATCAAATGCCACGACAACCGGCCAATCTCTCTGGTAGGCATCAATCGCCGCGGTACGGATGCAAGCGTGAGTATTGATTCCTGCGAGAATAAGCGCGTCCGGCTGAAGACGCGCGAGCAATTCATCTAAGGTGGTTCCATGGAATGCGCTGTAGCGCTTCTTGACGATGGTCACATCGGATGAATCGGTGGCGAGTTCCGGCACGATCTGACAACCGACGGTTCCCTTGATCGTGATTCGGATGCCTTTTGCTCTCATCTCAGGAAACGCGTCTCGAAGATCAGGCTCAAATTCCTGCCGAACCCAAATAATTGGCCGGTCAGCCCCGCGAATGACGCCGACAAGTTCATTGATTGATTCCGTTAAGCGCCGCCGGGATGTCGCTTCCCAGAGATCGAGAAAATCATTCAGCATGTCGATCACAATGAGGACTGGCCTTTTCATCATTCGCAAAAGTAGCAGATGTGCGCGGCCGGTTCAAAGCCAACTTCCCCTGATCTATGTTGCAATGTTCAGTGGTTAGAGGGATCTGGGCGGGATTCGCTGCGGCGGACGAGAGTCTCGCGGTATATTGGATCGAATGCCAAAGGAAAAGAGCAGCCGCAACCCCTCACATCGCGCTCCGCGTGTCGCCATCGCCATTATGGCGGCGGGGAAGGGCACCCGCCTGAAGTCTAAACATCCAAAAGTGTTGCATGAGGTCGGGGGAAAACCGTTACTCGCCCACGTCATCTCTGCAGCGACGAAGGTGGTGCCGGCGAAGGATGTTTTCGCCGTCATTGGCCATGAAGCGGATCGCGTTCGGCAAGCTGTCGCACAGACCGGAATTAACTTCGTCTTGCAAAAAGAACAGCGCGGCACCGGCCATGCTCTGATGATCGCGCGGGAAGCTTTGGCCCCCTATGACCAGGTCATCGTACTTTATGGGGACGCTCCATTGATCAGTCCGCAAACCATCGAGAAGCTCCGTGACTCTCATGCGTCAAAACATTCGGCGATGACGATTCTGACTGCGCAGCTGGAGGACCCCACCGGTTACGGAAGAATTATCCGCAAGAGCAAAAACAGCCCTGCCGTGCGGGCGATCGTCGAAGAGAAATCAGCGACTCCTGCGCAACGCAAGACCCGTGAGATCAATTCAGGCTCGTACGCCTTCGATGCGAAGGTTCTTTTCGCGCATATCGACGAACTAAGCAACGACAATGCCCACGGCGAGTTCTATCTCACCGACATGGCAGCGATCTTGGGTAAAGCGAAGCAACGTGTGACGGCGGTAGTAGCAAGCGATCCCCATGAAGTTCTGGGCAGCAATACGCGCGCCGAGCTCGTCGACCTCGATCATCACTTGCGGATGGCCAAGTGCCGGCAATTGATGGCCGATGGTGTGACGATTTTCTATCCTGAAACCTGTGTGATCGATTGCGACGTCGAGATCGGCGCGGATACTGTCGTCGAACCGTTCGTGCAGATTCTAGGCAAGACTCGCATTGGCAGTGACTGCCGCGTTCGCTCCTACTCCGTGATTAGCAATTCCACAATCGGAGATGGTGTGCTCATTCGCCCAGGCTGCGTTCTTGACGGAGCCAATGTGATGAAAGATGCAGTGCTTGGACCATACTCTCATCTTCGCCCCGGAAGCGAGATCGGCGAGGGTGCGCATGTGGGCAACTTTGTCGAGACCAAGAAAATTCGTCTGGGCAAAGGATCCAAGGCCAATCACCTGACCTATCTTGGAGACGCCGAAATTGGCGAGGGCGTGAACATCGGAGCGGGAACCATCACCTGCAACTATGATGGCGAGCGCAAACACACTACCGTGATCGAAGATGGCGTATTCATCGGCAGTGATTCGACTTTGGTTGCGCCGGTTAAGGTCGGAAAAGGCGCTTATGTGGGTGCCGCTTCCTGTATCACAGACGACGTCGCGCCGGATTCTCTCGCCATCGGCCGCGCGCACCAGATCGTGAAAGAGGGCTGGGTGAAGGCAAAGCGGGGGGCCGGCAGAAATCGGTCAAACCCGATCTAGATTGAAACATCCGCTCTTGTGAGAACCACTTTCCGAGCAATTGATCGTACGCCGCTTCGATAAGTCCTCTTCATTCAATCAATCCCGTGACATGTTCGCGGGTATGTACGAAAGTACCCTTGACCCAGAGGCCGGAATATAGGATTCCTATATTCAGCATGTCGAAGCGGATTCGTTCGAAAATCGCCCGCGGAAGCGCCGAAGTGGCCATACTTACGCTGCTCGCGGAACAACCTCTTTATGGTTTTGAAATTGCCAAGCGCATCGAGGAAAGAACCGGAGGCGCGCTGAGTTTCACGCTGGCTTCTCTCTATCCCATGCTGTACGAACTCGAGAAGCGTGGCTGGGTGAGCGGACGCTGGCAGGCCAACCAGGCTGGGCGCGACCGTCGTTATTATTGCCTTACACCTGCGGGCAAAAAAGCACTCGCACCTCTCCGCCGCGAGTGGAAAGTCTTTTTCCAAGCACTTGATCGCCTTGCCGGGGTGGCCCATGCCTGATTGGAATGCACTGGTGCGCGAAGGCGTGAAAACCGTTGGCCTTCCTGCGTTGCAGGAGGAGGAGATCATCGCCGAACTCGCCAGCCACTTGGAGGATGTTTATGACGAAGCTCGTTCGCAAGGACTGGGCAAGGCGGCAGCCATAGAGCGTTCCCTGGCAGAGGTAGCCGACTGGCAAAGCTTATCTCGAAAGATTCGACATGCAACACACAAGGAGGAAATGATGAATCAGCGAACCAAAACACTCTGGCTGCCGGGACTGATCAGCCTGACGGCGGCCATGCTTGTTCTGATGATCTCCGGTCTGGTTAGCTCACAGCCTCAATTCTTAGCACCAAGTTTTTTTGTGACCGTGCATACAAGTACGGCCAGCACGAGCGTTCCTCTGGTTGCCTATCTTCCCTGGTTGGGTGTCTTGCCGTTCTGTGGTGCTGCTGGTGCGTTTTTGTCGCGCCGCGGTGGAGGACAACCTTCGGCGCGACTCACAGCCGGTTTGTTTCCCTGGATAGCGTTGTTCTGCCTGGTGGGGTTCTTGACGCTCATTGGCCAAATCGCGCCCTTCCGGCATGATTGGTCGGGTTTCGTGACAGAACTGTTTTTCGTGTCGGTACCACCAGCTATAGCGCTGCTTCTGGGAGCGATGCCGTTCCTGAAGGAATCGAAGCCAACTGCGCTAGCCAACAGCCAGCGGTAGCAACTATTGCAGTTGCATATAAGGTGCATTGAGGCAGATTGTATTTAACGTAGGTGGTGCAGCGTTCCAGGATGGCGCAACGTGGATTACGCCGTCTTCATCGGAGCAGAAGCCGCGCACTCCGGTGCGGTTGAACGCCGCCGGCGCGCCGCCTACGGTATAGCCGAGGTTCGGAGGACCGCCAGCGGGCGCGCCCATCGCAAAATAGTAGCCGGCTTTCGCTGAGGCCACGACCGTGGCGCTTGCCAAGCCGAAGTCAATCAAGCAAGCATTCGCAGCGACCGGACCCGTCGAGGGGCAGCCGGTTGAAGCCGGTGGCCCCAGCGCCGCGATGGATTTTGAATATCCCATCGCTGGATACGTGGACTCATACGTGACTTGTGCAGTATTGATGGTACGAATCGAGTTCGCTGCTGACGCCTCATTCGCCGCGATCTTTGCCCCGATAAGGCTTGGAATCGCGATGGCCGCGATGATCAGAATAATCGACACTACGATCAGCAGCTCGATCAAGGAGAAACCCTTCTCTTTTTCCGTGCGCATCTGTGTTTTCTCCTACACAACGTTCTCAGTTTTTGGAACGGGGCGGGTTGCGGAACTTGCAGATTTTTGTGGACGCAGCTGATGTAGGCCAAGAGAGCTATTTCTTGCGTTGACGAATTCGCACTTCGAAGCTGACCACGCCGTTGTAATCTCGGAGTCCGAGGATGGAAACATTGCGTTTGACGTTATATTCCGCCTGAATAATTTGCTGCGAGGTTTGGGAAACGTTGGTGGTGTAGGTCAGAGTGAGGTTGTCCTTCACCTGCTGCTCGATGGTTACCGCAGGCGAGGTTGTGGTGGGAGAAGTTTCGGTGTTCAAACCTTGCGGATCGACCCGGATGTGGCTAATCCCGAACAAGCTTCGCGAGCGGTTGCTCACCGCGGAGTTCAGGGCCTCGGCCAATATGGCGCTTGAGGCTTGTTGAGCAAACGGCGACTGGCCAGACTGTTGCAGTTGTGCAGATTGCTGCTGGGTTTGGCCCAGCGCAAGCAGGCTGATGATATCCGCCACGGGCAGAGGCGGCTCGGAATGATAAGTCAAACTAAGCTTGTCCATGCCGCCATTCAGATTGACCGTAATGTCGTAGTCGCGAACATGAGTAGATGCCTGCAGATCGAGCACAGGGGTCGTCGTAACCGGGTTGCTAAAGGTGACGTCGCCGCGTTCCATGCGGTACTTGGTTCCGTTGAAATAAACCTCGCCCTCGGTTACGTCGGCGCGCCCCAGCAGAACGGGCTTGGCCGCTGTTCCCCGCAGGTGCAGATCGGCGTCGCCTGAAAGCCGGACGACAGCCGTCTGCATCTGCAGTTCGGGGGTGGTTACAATGTGCACATCCATCCGGATACGGTTCAACAGAGGATTGGTTTGCGGCAGCGCAGAGCTCTGCGCGCTCCCAGCCAGACTCGCCCCGAAGTCGAATCCAGGAGTCACCGACAGCTTGGTGACAGTAATGTCTCCCGACAGCACTGAGGCCGCGGGAGTACCCGCCCATCGCAGGTCAGCGTTCGCCATGGAACTAACTCCCGGCGGATAACGCAAGCGCACATCCTGGGTCTGCAAAGTCAAATTGAAATTGAGCTGGCGGTTGTAGGCAGTGGCGTATCCGCCGAAGCTAACGTTGCCGCCTCCAACCCGCGCCGTGAGAGTTTCGATTTGCAGCCGGTCCTGATTGAATATCGCAGACCCGTTGATGGCGCTCAGTGCACTCGGCAGATCACTGTAGGCGATTGAACCGTTGCTAACCTGCAACCTGCCCTGAGTCGTGGGTTTGCTGATCGTGCCTCCGACCGTCAAGTCGACTGCGACCTCGCCGGAGGTGGTGAACTCGGAATCATAGCTCTGAATCAGCTGGAGATTAGCGCGACCCTGGGCGCGCAAGTCGAGTGCGCGTTCGCCGCTTAGCTGGACGGTTCCGCCAACCGTGAGGTCGGTGCCTTCACTAATGAGGTGGAACTGCTGAATGCTGAGGAATTGGTGGGAAATAGTGAAACTGATGGGGCCGTTGTTACGAGCCTTGATGTTCTCAACGTCAGCAAAGAAATCGTTGACGGTACCAATGACCTCCAGTTCGCGGGGATTGCGTAATGGACCTCGTAATTGGAGATCGCCCGCCACCGCGGATTGGCCTGTCACGCGTCGCTTCAGGTAAGTCCTGATTACAGAATCCACGTCGAGACGGTTGAAATGGAAGTTGACCGTGGTCGGCCAGTCTCCACGTAGCTGTACGTTGCCGTCAATGTTCAACTCCGCGGCTTTGAATTGAGAGTGCCCTGTCACGCGCATTTCAGCGCCCTGAGTCACGGCGTCGAAGGTGTAGTCGCCCACGCGTTCGTGGTCAAAGGCAAGATCGCGCAAACGAACGTTCGCGGTGATCGCCGGCTCGTCCGGCGTGCCCGAAGCGTGAGCGGTGAAATCCATGCGTCCGTCCACGCTCACACGACTTCTTTGGAGTTGCGGAATACGAGCCAGATCAAAGTTGTCTCCGTTCAGGTTGAAGCGGAAGGCATGAGAAGACAAATTGTAGGTGCCAGCGCCACTGACGTGAGCGTCGTAGTACGCGACTTGAAGCTCGTCGACCGAAATGTCGTCGCGGTCGAATTCCAACTTGGAATCCAGATGCCGAACCGGTTCGCCCCGGATGACGGCGTCGGAAAGTTCAACGCGCCCGCTTCCGCGCGGCTCCGCTTTTGTACCCTCGATTTGCAACAACAGGTTGACCGTGCCGCTGACCGGGAAGTCGTATCCGCTCAGAGCTAGAACCTCGTCCACATCCGCGTTGCGTATATCGACGCGAGCCGCGATGGGGCTCGAATCGGTGAACTGTCTTTGTTCCAATCCGACGCTAACGTCGAAGGCGACGCTGGTCCCGCCGTGGTGCAGCCTGCCGTTGCGCATCGCCAGGGCATGGGGCGATAACTGAACGTCCGCGACCAGGGTATCGCAGTGTACATTTTTCTCCGGCGCATGAGGGGTGGCGGGAATCAATAGATCGAAGTCTTCGGATTGCAGTTTTCCGGCGAAGGCGATGGCGGAAATTTTGCCGGTTGCAGTCCCGCTGAACGAAGCGTGTCCTTGCAGAACCACTGGAATTCGTTGCTGGTAGCCAAGGGCTGTGAGAATTGGCTGCCATTCGCTGAGGTCGGCAGTGGCGATCGAAAGGTGCAGAGCCGCACTGGAGGAGAGCGTACCGGAGGCGCGAACTTGAGTGGCGCGAGTGGAGGCGCTGAATTCCGCGACCTCCAAATCGCCGGAAGTCCAACGGTACCTCGCGCGAGTGTGTGCATTGAGGGGCAGTTCGCCTGCGCCGGGGTGAGCCGGGGCTGCGACATCCAGGGCGAGCTCGGTCTCCGCGTTGTGCGCTGAACCCCTCCATTGCGTATCAATATTTCCACTTGCGGTGCCAACTAACTTCATGCGCTGAAGCGGGCGCGCAGACGAGGACAGGGCAGCCGCTACTTCAGAGGCGGAAACATCTTTCAGCCGCAGGCGAACAGTTCCCTTTTGCTCGTCTGAGACGCTTCCTTTCGTCGCTTTTTTCACCGAGGCGGAATTGAACCAGTTGACAACTTCGCCGTCTCCCGTCACTTCGCCTCCCAACAGCTTGGCCTGAATTCGAGAGAGGGCAAACCTCTGGGAGCTGATTGTGTAGTCGCTGGTCGCGTTTGCGCCATGCAATCCGACCGTCCGATCGCGCCAATCGAAGTTCTTCACCACGAGCTTGCCCAGGGAGGAGAAAATTGTCGACGACCATGACCCTTCCCCACTCGCCTGGAGAACGCCTTGCCGTATTTCCGCATGTCGCGTAATCGCGCCGGCTTCGGCAAGATCGAGAGCGAGATCGTACTTCGCAACCACACTCGGTCGGCTAAAATTTACCAGCCGGCCACTGGCTTCCAGGCGCGAGCGTCCCGAGGTCGCCTTCAACGATTCGATCTCGAGACTGTCCGGCCCTAAAGTAAAATGCACCTCGGCCATCCAAGCCACAGGGCGATAGTTTTGCAAGGCTGTGTCGATCTTTCCCAGCAGAAGATTGCCGGCATAGCGGCGGTGCAGCAGAGAATAATTCATATCCGCCGACAGATCGTGGGCGATAAAATCGAGCGGCGTCCGCTCGTCATTCCAGAGCAATTCGCCGCGGCGTACTTCAAACTGGCCGATCGAAAGTGAGAATAAATGCTTGATCGATGCTCTTGTTGTCGTTCCCTTGACCTGAGGCGCAGGTTGATTAGTGGTGCCATTGGGATAGAGAATAATATGAACGACGGGACGGTCAAGCACGAGCGACGAGAAGCCGAATTCAGCCTCCACGAGGGAGATAAGTTTGACCCGGGCGACCAACCTGTCAACGTGTGCGTAAGGAACTTCGGTCGCAGCCTCGCGACCATGGATGGTGAGGTCGCGCATCTCCACCTGCAGGCGGAATGGGATGGTGTGAATTTCCCCCAAACTAACCTGCCCACCTGTGATCCGCTCTAACTGGGCCACAACGCGGCGTCGGACCAGGGCTTGGAAGGAATCGGTCGTCGCGTACCAGCCAAGTGCGCCCAACAGAAGCAAAACCGTCAGGCCCGCGAGCAGCAGATAGTAGCGGAACCTGCGCCAGCGCGGCTGGGCGCGAGGTTCGGTCATCGCAACTGGCCTCCGGACTCGCGTGGTCCCGTTTCCGTGCGAATCTGGCTTCCAGAGCGCAGATCCTGCAACCACGCGACTAACATCTGGTTCATTTTCTGCTGCGTCAACAGTTCCTTGATCTTCGGGGTGACTTCGGCGAGGGGGACTTTCGCGCTGCCGGCCTGCGAAAGTTGAGGCAGGAGTTCTTGATTGTAGTAACTTTCAATGCTCCTGGAATCGATGACGACATTTGGCCTCAAGCGAGCGTCCACCAAACCCATCAAATCAACCTGCAAAGAGATCCGTTTCTTCAGTTCGCTCTCTGTCAATCCGTAGCGTCCAAGTGCGCTTTGCCAGACGGCTTCGCTCTCTGCGCCCGGGTACTGTTTACGAATCTCCTGTATGCTCTTCTCCACTTCCTCCGCGCTGGCGTGCGGAAAACCCGAAGAGCGCATTTGTTCGCGCAAGAGCTCTTGATCGATCAGGTGGTCCAATCCGGCTTTATGATCCTTGGCTTGCACCTGGTCGAGAGAGCGACCGCCGACAAAAGCTTCGTAGCTTATTTCATCCTGCCATTCACTTTGCAGAATGATTTGATTGTTCACCGTGGCCACGACGCGATCCAAAACGTCGCCCGCCCGGGCAGGCAGAGCAATCGCGAGTAAAACCATCATGCAGGAGACAATCGAATACTTTTGATTCATCAGAAGCTCTGCCCAATGCTAAAGTAAGCGTTAAAATGCGGCGCGTGCTGGGGCACGAAAATGGTTGTCGTCTTGCCCGTCGCATCGGTGACGGTTTGCGTACTTGGAAATGCCGGTGGATTTAAATTGTACCCGAAATCGAAGCGCACCGGGCCCACCGGCGTCTTATAGCGCACCCCGATCCCAACCGCGTGGGAGACATAACTGTAATTGCACTGACTGGCGGTGCTCTGCTGCAGGCAGAGCTGAGGGTCCTTCTGGCGCCAGCGTAGCAGGTTATCCAGCATTTCCTTGCCGTTAGTAAAGATGTTTCCGGCGTCTTCGAAAATAGCGAAGCTTAGGTTGTCCTGAAAAAATGGCAGCGTCGCTGGTGGAAAACGCATTTCCAAGTTATTCAGGAAAAGCGCGCTCCCACCGAGCGGAAAGCCGGTCGTGGGATCGCGCGGACCTGCTTGATTCAACCCGAATCCGCGATGAGAGTTGCCGCCGCCGGTAAAAAAACGCTCGGCCAGCGGAATGACAGTCGTCGATGGACAACTGGTTTGGGTTGGGTCCGGACAGGCTTGCCCGGGCGGGAGGATTACGGTATTTCCGAACGTACTCTCCAAACCGATTCGCAAGGACCGTGCGAACACGAATTTCTTCTCCGTCGGCCGGTTCTTGCCGAATGCATGGTAGGTGGAGTTCTGGGCCAGAATGCTGCTGAAATTTGCCTCCGAGCCGAAATAACTGGAGGCGACTCCGGCGTCGACTGTGGTGTAGCTGCCCTTGGTGCTTTCTATATTGTTGTCACGCTTATTGCGAATGTAGCTGAAGCCGGGTTCGCCTACGCGTACTGGCAGAGAAAGCAATGGGATCTGGTCGGCGCTAATGTCTATCTCGCTGGCTTTGACCCGACGATAGGTAAAGCGATACGCCATGGTAGTGGCTTTGCTAACGATCTCCTCCGCCTGAATCGACCCTTCCAGACGCTGCGAGGTGAAGGTTGTAACGTCGATCGTGTTGTCATAGAAGGCCGTCAAAGACAACTTCCAATTTTGACTGTTGAACCAGCGCGGCGCGGTGTAGCTGACCAGGCCGCGCTGTTGCAGGCTGCCTACGTCAGCTTTGAAAGTGAGCGTGTGATCGCGGCCGCGGAAATTCAGGCGGGTTATGCCGAGCGAGACTCGTGGACTCACTCCGGTTTGACCTTTTGCCTGGTTGTTCCCTACGGCCGAAGGCTGTCCCGTCTGGAATTCCAAACCCACGCCATAGTTGAAGGTGTAACGCTTGGCTTCTTCGACATCGACCAAAACGTTCTTCTCTGGCTCATTGCCATCGGGATTTTGCACCGCCGTGCCCACCTGGCTGAAAATGCTGAGATCGTAAAGCCTCTGCTGGGTTTGCAACATGTCGATCTGACTAAGCGGGTCGCCGGATTTGACTTGTAGTTCACGCTGCACAACGAATGGTTTGGTGAAGTTCAATCCCGAAACAAAAACATTGTCAACGAAGACCTGATCTCCTTCGTGGAGGTTAAATGTCACGTCCATGCGATTGGGCTCGCCGGGCATCGGCTTTGCCGTAGCCTCGAAACTGGCATGAGGAAATCCGTGGTTAAAATAATAATTCAGAAGGTTGTCGCGGTCCTGCGCGATATTGAAGGCGGAAAAAGGTTGGCCTACCGCCGTGTCGATGTCAGCCGCAAGCTGGGTTTCAGAGAAGGCCAGATTACCCAGTATCTGAAACGCTCCCACCAGTGTTTGCGGACCCTCGTCCACTGAAATTCTGAGCGCAAGATTATTTTCGTGTCCCTCATAGTCATCGACGACGTTGCTGGTGATCTTGATCTGTTGGAATCCATTCGACCGGTAAAGGTCTTCCATTCCGCGAATATCGCCGTTGAGTAGTTCCTGGCTATAGCGGCCCCGTGAGTCGAACCGCGTAGCTGGGTGCATCTGCATGCGAGAGCGCAGCCGCTCCGTCAAAAAGTATTTGTTCCCTGTTAGCTCAATTTTTACCAGCTTGTGCCGGGCGCCGGGTTCGATGACATAGACAATTTGCAGTTGGCTTCCCCCCGCACCCGACTCCTTCAGCCCGACTTTGGCATCGAAATAGCCGCGGCCTTGGAGATAGTTCACGAGATTGCGACGGCCTTCGTTCAGCAGGTCTTCATCTACGGCGTTCTCTTCGAAGATGGGTACGTTCTGCTTGAGCGCGCTCCGCCTGATCTTAAGTCCTTCGGTCGTGACGAGCACTGTGGGTCCGGGAACGATGTCGAAGGTGTAATCCACGGCGTTGGCCTCTTCGCGGTAGGACTTCTTGGACATCGAAACCTGGACCAGCAATCGATTCTGTTTCTGATACTTCTTGCGCAGCCGATCCAGTGCATTGCTCACGAGCTGTACAGAGACCGGGTTGCCGGGATGCATTTTTGCGATGTCCTGAATCTGTCCCTGCGAGTATCCCGGATTGCCCGTGACGCTCACGTCCCCCACCCGAGCCTGAAGTCCCGGATTGACTTGGAAAGTTATGTCGATCTGCTGCCTTGCGGGCTCTTTCTGTTCCTGTTCGTTGACCGCAGAACGGTAGTAACCGTTTTCCTGCATGAGTTGCTTGATGTTGACCAGAGCGCGCTGAACCTGGTCGGGAGTGAACAACTCGCCCAGTTGAAACTTTGAGGCGTTCACGACTTGCCCAGCGGTGGGCCGGTTGGGGACGCCGTCTACGTTGATACTGCCCACGAAGTAATTGGGAGTAGTAAAGAACGACAAAGACACTTCGCCGTCCTGGGTTCGCTCCGCCTCGACGCGAATGTCCGCGAAGCGCCCGGTATCATGAAGCTTGTGAATGCTCTCCCGGACGAGATCGCGGTCAAGCGGCTTCCCCGCCTGTTGAGGAATAAGCTCCCGAAACCGCTTCTGATCGACATCCAAGGGAACGTCAGGCCACCGAATCTCTGCCACTGTAAGGCCCTGATATGAAGCCATGGCGTCTTCGCCCGGCATGGCGGGTGATTGGGGTTCGGCGGATTGACCCTGATCCTGCAATGATTCCAATGTCCCAGCGGAGGCGTTGGCAGACGCTTTCACGGCACACGTTGCCGTGAGCGCCAGCGCAATCAGGGTTGCGAGCAAAGTCCCCCTCAGCTGCAAACAAGCTCCTCGATGAAAGCGTAGCGGGTCAATCGTTCGATGAAACGCGTTAGAACAATGTTGTATCTTGTCACTGACCTCGGCGCTCGTCTTTTCCTCAAACCCGGAAGTCCTCGTTTCGTCGTGCCTCGGCTTCCGTTTTGAAAGCGGCGCGCCACCTATCATAATGGTTTGTACGAGGGAAACTGGTGACCTCTTCGGAACTCGACGAGAGATATTCGCGGCAGGTGCTTTTCCGGGGGATCGGGGTCGAAGGCCAGCGCAAGCTGTCAGCCGCTCGCATTGCCATTGTCGGCTGCGGCGCCACTGGATCGACGCTGGCTTCGCTGGTTGCCCGTGCGGGTGTGGGCACAATACGCATCATCGACCGCGATTACGTCGAACCCAGTAACTTGCAGCGGCAATCGCTTTTCGACGAAGCCGATGCCGCCGAATCCCTGCCGAAGGCAATCGCCGCCGCCAGAAAGATCGCGGCTTTCAATTCCCAGATCATCGTGGAGCCACACGTTGCCGATCTCATTCCAGCCAACATTGCAGCTCTGCTTGGAGAGGCCCATCTTATCCTTGATGGCACCGACAACTTCGAGACGCGCTATCTCATCAACGAGTTCGCAGTGAAGCACTCGCTACGCTGGATCTACACCGCAGCCGTAGGCAGCTATGGAGTTACGTTAAATGTGCTTCCCGGCCAGACCGCATGTCTGGCTTGCATTTTTTCCAGCCCTCCGGAGGGAACTTTCGAAACCTGCGAAACAGCGGGAATTCTGAATTCGGCGGTGGGTCTGGCCGCATCGATCGCAGCCACAGAGGCGATCAAAATGTTGGTCGGGGCAGACCAGTGGGTCCGGCGTACTCTGCTCTCTTTTGATGTTTGGAGGAACGAGCGCGCCGAGGTGGCAGCGGATAAACCCCGTGCCGGCTGCCGAACCTGCGGCGACCACGAGTTCCCCCACCTCGCCGGAGAAGGCCGCCCGCATATTACGTTATGCGGACGCAACTCCGTCCAGATTCACGAGCGTCACCGTCCAGTCGACCTGGCGCAAATGAGCGAACTTCTCAAACCGCACGGTGCAGTTCGTCATAATGACTTCGTTCTGAAGTTCTGGATCGAGCCCTATGAAATGACGTTGTTCCCCGATGGCAGGGCCATTATTAAGGGTACAACCGATAAGACTGTAGCCAGAAGTCTCTATGCCCGATATGTCGGATCCTAATATAACCCGCTCCCAGAGCCGTGTTTCGGGTTATGATGCTGTCGTCTGGTTTCGACGAGATACCCGATGGCGAACGCTTCCACGGTAAAGCAGTCACAACCTGTAGTCGCTTTCCCCCAAAGAATGCGTTCCTGATTAGGTCTCGGCGATGTCGGATCACCCAAGGTCTGTGGAGGATCGTATGCGTTTGCTTAGTAATGTGTGTTTGGTTTTATTGTTGTCTGGGTTAGCTTTGGCGCAAGCGACGGTAATTGGCGGGACGGCCAGCAACTGGGCCCCCGCTTACGGCGTTTATCTAGCACCGTTCGTGCCTCTGGTTACGACTCCGTCGGTGACGCTCGCCACGGTATCGCCTTCGGCGACGGGAGCCAGCAATGCCACGTACGGGAATGTGGCCGGCGCCGCCAATGCCACGCTTTCGATCGTGTCTGAACCGCCGGTCGGCGTGTACACCCAACCGGTCTGGTACGGCCCGTCTGCGGAAACAGCGGCCGAGACGATGTCCGAGCATCGGCATGGGCAACGGGATCATGCACTTGAACTTGGCGTCTCATCGTGGCAGAGCAGCGACAGTGTCGCTCACCTGATGGGGAGTTCGGCCGGCGCAGGGAAAGCGTCGCGAACCTACACCAACCAGGATGTGGATCACGTCAACCAGACGAACGGTACCGTTAAATACGACGGCAAGACCGAACACATCTGAGATTGCAGCCCGCGCTGGGTGAGGTTGAGCCACGACTTGCAAACGCGGCTCAACTTTCACCCGCGAGGCATCTTCATCTACCTTTTGCGATGATCTACGTTTGAGATAGAGCATCGAGCGCTCCAAAAAAACCAGGGCAAGAGATGACTGCTGCGTCAGCTCGATGAATCGTGGTCTCGCCTTCCGCCCGCAGCGCCGCGACGGCGAACGCCATCGCGATTCTGTGATCGCCAAACGAATCCAATTCCGCTCCCCGCAAGGTCTGTCCCCCCGGAATCTTAAACCCGTCCTCGCGTTCTTCGACCTCCGCTCCCATGGCACGCAGATTGGTTGCAATCGAGGCAATCCTGTCAGACTCTTTCACTCGCAATTCTCTGGCGTCGCGCACTTCGATCCCCGTAGCTGTGTACGGGGCAATAGCAGCCAGCACCGGAATCTCATCGATCAGCGCCGCGGTATCTGCGCCCGCGATCGTGGCTCCGAGCAAGTCGCGTCCGTCAACTTCCACAGTCCCTGCTAGCTCTCCATGTTTGTCTTCCAATTCCGCTACCGAGATGCCCACTCCCATCAATACCAGTATGTCGAGCAGCCGGGCTCGCGTTGGGTTCATCAGCAAACCGCTGATTAACAGCCGCGATCCGGGAAACAATGCCGCCGCGCAAAGAAAAAAAGCCGCGCTTGAAAGATCGCCCGGAATCTCGGCCTCAATGGAATGAAGTTTCTGTCCACCTGCAATCCGCGCCTGATTGTTGCTCTGGGTCACCTGTGCGCCGAACGCCCGCAGCGCCAGTTCTCCGTGATCTCGAGTGCGAACCGGTTCCCCAATGCAAGTTTCTCCGTCCGCGAATAGCCCGGCGAACAACAACGCAGATTTCACCTGGGCGCTGGCGACAGGCAACTTGTAGTCAATCGATTTCAAATAAGCGCCGGAGATTCGTAACGGCGGTCGACCTTCATCGTCTGCGACGATCTTCGCCCCCATCGCTTCGAGCGGCGCGATGATTCGCGCCATCGGCCGCCGCAACAGCGATTCATCCCCCACCAGCTCACTGCTGAATTCCTGCCCAGCCAGAATGCCGCTGAGCATGCGCATGGTTGATCCCGAGTTGCCGCAGTCCAGTGAAATCCTCGGTGGGCGCAGCTTGGGCCCACGCCCATGAATCAGGACAGCTTTTTCGTTTTGCTCCAGCGCTACGCCCAGTTCGGCGAGACACTTCAACGTGCTGGCGCAATCCGCTCCGGTGGAAAAGTTCTCCAGCCGCGTGGTTCCTTCCGCAATCGCAGCCAGCATGGCATAGCGGTGAGAGATCGACTTGTCTCCCGGCAGGCGCAGCGCTCCCGCAATGTTACGCGCTGGACGAACCACGACCGTGGAACTCTTCATGGTCTGTTTCAGCATTTGTCAATCAATATAACGGAAAAAGGGGGCGAGACTCGATGGCAGATCCGGCACGCTTCGCAGTTACGAAGAAACCTGCGAGGTCGAAGATTATCGACCGCCGATCGGCAATGCCCTACACCATTGCCTTCGCCTCGGCGGTCGCTTCTTTCAGAATATCGGAGGGCACTTCCTTGACGGTCACGTTAAATTCAAACATCGGTGTCTCGCTGCCGCGGCCCCAGCGGCCAACTTCCCAATGGGCGCGCAGAAATTTGACGTCTGAATGTCCAGTCAAGTCCAGCAGCAAAGGGTGCTGCGCCTGATAGAACTTTTGAGGAAAATTCGTGACCGGCTTCGGACCCCAGGCTGTGCCATCCCCCGATCCGTAAATACTCACGTCCAGGGACTCCTGCTCGACGATGCCCGTAATGTTCAGACTCAACAGGAAAACTCGGCTCGAGGCACTGCCAATGTCTACCGCCGGCCCGTCGCCCTTGGCGTTAACCACGGTTTTTTCTGGAACCAGAAAGGTATCAATCATGCCGCCAGCATTGTAACAAAAATGACTTTCACGACGTTTGTCAGCCTCC